>NZ_JAVVQU010000002.1:0-64103 GCF_036655075.1 Niameybacter sp.
ATTATAAAGTTAATGGAGGTGTAAAACACACCTTTATAGCAATAGAAATATAAAAGTTTTTCAGTGGCCTCTAAAGAAGAGGAGCTATTTAAAAAAGCTCTTGAAAAAGCTATGTTGCAATTAGAGCAAGCTAATGAAGAGGAAAAAGCTATTTTAAAATCACAAATTTCTTCTCTTAAAGATAACTTGAAAGCTGCTGAAGAAAAAATGATGCGTGCAAAATCTATGGCTGAACAAACTAAATCTGGCTTTGTTTATATTATATCCAACGTTGGTTCTTTCGGAGAAAATATTTATAAAATTGGTATGACTAGAAGATTAGATCCAACAGAACGTATTAATGAGTTGTCAAACGCGTCTGTTCCTTTTGCATTTGATATACATGCTACAATTTATACTGACAATGCCCCTGAATTAGAGCGTAACTTACATAAAATGGTCGGAGATAAAAGAGTTAATAAGGTTAACTTAAGAAAAGAATTCTTTGATGTATCACTCTCTGAAATTGAAGAAGAAAATTCTGAATCAGTTGCATGATACATGGATTAAGGTTTTAAAGGCATGTACAAAGTAATATTTTGTATATGTCTTTTATTTTAACTATTAGGGGGAATTAAAAATGAATTATGATTTTATTGCTATTGACTTTGAAACAGCAAACGAAAAACGTATGAGTGTATGCTGTGCTGCGCTCATATTTTTTAAGAACGGGGTTATTATAGACGAGAAAGAATGGTTGATTAAACCACCTGCTATTTGCAACTATTTCAATGATCTAAACATACAAATCCATGGTATTACACCTGAGCAAGTCGAAACTGCTCCTGAATTTGATACAATCTGGGAGGAATTCTATAGTTATATTGATGGTGAAATGCTTATTGCTCACAATGCACCATTTGACATGGGTGTATTAACTAACTTAATTCATCACTACAATCTAACATCACCTTCTTTAAATTTTGTATGCACTTGTAACATTGCACGTAAAACTTGGGATAAGCAAGTAAATTATACACTAAAAAATATTGCTAACCAACTCGGTTACCTATTTAATCACCATGATGCTCATGACGATGCCAAAACATGTGGGAAAATTCTATTAGAAGCTCTTAAAGTACATGGAGTTAATTCTATAGATGAACTTGCCCAAAAGATCGATATGCGTATTGGTAAATTATCTCCTAGTATCGGCTATATATCCTGTAGTATTTCTAAAGGCTATAAAGGTCTTGGTGGTAAAAATGATGATGTTCGTGTTAAAGATATTGTTGCAGCCACTGCAGAATTTGATGAAGACCACCCTCTATTTGAAAAAAAGGTTGTCTTTACAGGCTCTCTAATCAGTATGACCAGACGTGTAGCCTTGCAAAAAGTTGTAGATTGTGGTGGGCAAATTGCAAAATCCTTTACAAAAGATACTCATTATTTAGTAATGGGACTTCAGGACTATTCACGCTTTGCAGATGGCAAAGAAAGCTCCAAAACTAAGGCGGCTAAACAATATATTCAAGATGGTCATTCCGTAGAGATTATAGATGAGGATACTTTCTTGAGAATGTTATAGGTTGGTAATAAAAGTAGGAGGTTTAGCTAGCTACTAACTCAACCTCCTACTTTTATTTTTATTATTTTTCATCAAGGTTAATATTAAAGTGCCAATTAATAACCGAAATATTAAAATTGTGTTATCTTTTAATTCTTTATAACTATTGCTTATAATTTTGGTAGATATACTCTAATCAGTGATTTAAGTATTTCTTGTATTGCAAACGTGTATAATGTTATAATAATCCAGTGAATGCCGTGCAGGGTGGCACGGGGGTTGTAGGATAATCCTCCTTTGAGGCTATGAGATAGATTTGATCTATGTCACAAGCGGAGGGGGTGTTATGAATGGACCATGTACTGCTAATGATAATTATAGTGATTGGTATCACTATTTATCCTAGACGAAATACCTTTTTCGATAAAATTAGATTTAAAGCTGGACTAAAAGGCTTTGAATTTGAATTAAGTGCAAAAGAAAAGAGTGTTCCACCCGTCAAAAGCGAACACTCTAACCGTAAATAATCTTTTATGATTTTATTCATAGCCCCGAAAATTAAAAACCTTCAGGGAAGCATCAGTGTTAGCGCACTGGTGCTTTCTTTACTTATATTATAACACAACACATTTAAAATTAAACAAGGAATTTTAAAAATTAATTCTTAAAATTTAAGTTTCTACTCTCTATTGAATAAACTCACTAGATAAAGTATCATAATGAATATAGACATACGGAAAGGATGAATCCGATGGAACAAACACTTAATAAAATTTTAGAGGCACTTCAAGTTCTGCAAAAAGGTCAAGAAGATTTGAAGCAAGTACAAGACGAAATCAAAGCTGATGTAAAAGAAATTAATCGTAAAGCTGATATTATTTTTAATCAAACAGCTAACCTCACTGAATTTACTACATCAACCTCTTCAAGTCTTAATTCAATAGAGTATAAGATTGACTCTATTGAACAAGAGATTGCAACCATAGAAAAAGTAACTGCTAAAAACTGTTACGACATTACTCATTTAAAAGCTATTAAATAACAACACAAACTCTAAGCTCCTTGTAGAATTCTACTTGGGGCTTGTCTTATATACTAGGAGGCATATCATGAAAGTAGCAATCTACTCCCGTAAGTCCAAGACTTCTGACAAGGGAGAGTCTATAGATAACCAAATTCATATGTGCAAGGAATACGCTGCTGCACATTTTGAGGATCCGGAGTTTTCCATTTTTGAAGATGAAGGCTTCTCTGGCGGAAATATTAACCGCCCACAATTTAAAATTCTTATTGATGAAATCAAAAAAGGTATGTATGACGTGCTCATGTGCTATCGCTTAGACCGTATCAGTAGAAATGTATCGGACTTCTCTTCTACACTTGATTTATTAACTAAGCATAGTATAGGATTTGTATCTATTAAAGAAAACTTTGATACCACAACACCTATGGGGCGCGCCATGATTCACATCTCTTCTGTATTCGCCCAGTTAGAAAGAGAGACTATAGCTGAGCGTGTTACAGACAACTTGCTTGAACTGGCCAAACTGGGGCGCTGGTTAGGAGGCACTTCTCCTCTAGGCTATAAAAGTCAAAAATTTTCTTATGAAACAGGAGGTAAGACTAAATATTATTCTATTCTTGAGCAGGATCTGGTCACAGCTTCTATTGTTTAAATGATTTTTGATAAATACTTAGAACTTGGCAGTATCTCCAAAGTTGAAACCTATCTCCTGCAAAATGGGATCAAAACCCCTAAGCAGGCAAACTTTAGTTCTAATGTAATTCGGAATATCCTTATCAACCCTGTTTATACTGTAGCTGATGCTACCACTTACGATTATTTTAACAAGCTTGAATGCATACTTCCTAAATCCAAAGAGGATTTTAACGGGACTTATGGCCTTATGCCTTACAATAGGCACAAAAAAGGTAAAAGCAATTTAGCCAATCCCAAGGACAAATGGATCATTTCCATTGGAACACATATGCCCATTATATCTAGTATCGACTGGATAAAGGCGCAAAAACAACTTAAAGCCAATAGTGACCTCGCCTTCTCCAATACTGGTACTTCGCCTGCTTTACTCAGTGGACTGTTATACTGCAAGCACTGTGGTTCCGTTATGCAAGTTGCTGGGCAAGGTGTGTTAGCGGATGGGACTGTCTGTTACAACTACAGATGTACCACCAAGACCAAGAGCCGTGGCAAACTTTGCAACAGCGACAATATTAGTAAGGGATATGCCTTTGATGCACTTGTTGTTAAGAGGGTGCGCAAATTAATAGATGCTGCTACACTACATCAAAAGAAAACCCTTATGCGCAACCTAATTAAGCGTATTGAGTGGGATGGTACCAATGCGGATATCTTCTTTTACTTTAATCAAAGTCCGTTGTGAAGGGAACCATCCTACCCTTATTCGTATCATGGTAGCCAAATCACTTCTTCGTAATGCTAAGCCCATCATCATCGCCATTTCCACTAACGACGGCTTAGGCCTTAACTTAGAAAACATTGGTCATCTGCTCCCTAACCAAAGTGTTTACTTCGTACCCTTTGGTCAAGACAACTGTGTGGCAAAACCTTACTCCTTAGTGGCTGACTTAAATCTTGTACCCGAAACACTTCAACTTGCTCTAGAAGGCAAACAAATTCAACCTATGTTGATTAAATACTAAGTTAACTATTTAATCACCTTTTTGTTGTTATCCTTTTACACCATGATGACTTCTAAGCTTCTTGTCCGTATACTTCTAACTGTGAAAGGGCAGGGAATGGTGAAGGATCGTCTGCTTTTATTAAGTTTCCAATTTCTACCCATTCAATCATTTTAGCTTCAAACTGAATCTCTTGAGCCTTATCTGTTTTCACTAAATCCCACACCAGTTGACTCCCATCTGAAAAGGTAAGCGTTGCCTGTTCCCACCATGCATCATGTGGAAAATCGGCCCGAGTGTAGAGACGTATCTTATCCGTCACAATGCTTCTTCCAAACTCAACTTTCATGACTGCATTTGGATTTTGGTTAATCCCCCATGACTCATAAGGCCATATACCGTGGGAATGATTTTCGCAGTTGCCGTTGATGGCATTTTTTGCAGCAAACACAGACTCGCCTCTTGTCTCTACATTGGCAGAGGCATGTGGGAAGCAATGAGTATCCCCATGCTGGTCATATTTGTTCAGGGTAAGATTTTTGTATACACCGATTTCTGCCTTTGTCGCCAAACGCGCCTTCAACAAATGTATGTTGCCACTAAAACTTTTAGGTGAATAACAGACCTTTTTCTCTCCAAATGGCACGGCATAAGACATTGTCTCCTCTGTTAAGAGAACAAGACTTTCGCCTATGGCATCATCTAGTTGAAGCATTAAGAAGACTTGCTTTTCACTACAGGTCACTACAATTTTATCGTCCTCTTCGTAAGGCATACTATGGACTAAATACACCTCATCTACGCCTGCTGCATGGCTAACTAAGGTCTCATCTTTTTTTAAGATTGCTATTTCTAACATGCACTTTCCTCCTTGAAAAATACATCCTTAACGATTTAAGGATGTATTAAAATGAATTATTTAGGTTGTTTACCAATATAGGCTAAGATGCCACCATCTACATAAAGAATATGTCCATTAACAAAGTCTGAAGCTTCTGAAGCTAAAAAAACTGCTGGACCACTTAAATCTTCTGGTGCCCCCCAACGTTCTGCCGGTGTTTTAGCAAGAATAAATTGGTCAAATGGATGTTTGCTACCATCTGCTTGCACCTGGCGAAGTGGTGCTGTTTGAGGTGTTGCAATATAGCCAGGTCCAATTCCATTACATTGAATATTAAAAGCACCATATTCAGAAGCAATGTTTTTGGTAAGCATTTTTAAGCCTCCCTTAGCTGCAGCATAGGCAGATACAGTCTCACGTCCGAGTTCACTCATCATAGAACAAATATTGATGATCTTTCCTTGTCTTCTTTGAATCATGGCAGGTAATACAGCCTTAGATACGATAAAGGGTGCATTCAAGTCTACATCGATCACTTCTCTAAATTCATCCGCGCTCATTTCACACATAGGAATTCTTTTAATAATCCCTGCATTATTAACAAGAATATCTACACTTCCAATCTCTTCTTCAATCTGTGCAACCATTTGATTCACAGCTTGTTCATCCGTTACATTACACACATAACCATGGGCTTTAATGCCTTCTGCTGCATAAGCTGCAAGTCCCATATCCACTTTTTCTTGAGTCAAATCATTAAAGCACACCGTTGCGCCTGCCTCAGCATAAGCCTTGGCAATAGCAAAACCAATCCCGTATGAAGCACCTGTTATTAAGGCTACTTTGCCTTCTAGTGAAAAAATATTTTTACGCATCTTCATTCCCCTTATCTTAAATCTTTATTGTCAATGCCATCCATGTCTGTAAATACTTGATTTTCACCAACCATACCCCATATAAATGTATAGGCACGAGAACCACTTCCTGCATGAATAGACCAGCTTGGTGAAATAATCGCTTCCTCATTTCTCATCACAACATGTCTTGTTTCGGTAGGTTCCCCCATATAATGCATCACAAAAGCATCTTCTGGCATTTCAAAGTAAAGATAAACTTCCATTCTTCTATCATGTGTATGACATGGCATGGTATTCCAGACACTCCCTGGTTTTAATGCAGTCATTCCCATGACCAACTGACAGCTTTCTACTTGACCTGGTAAAATGTATTTATTAATCACACGGTGATTAGACTCTTCCAAACATCCAAGTTCTACACGATTTTCCTCTTTGATGATGACAACGCCTTCTTCTGCTTCCCCTTCAAGTTTAATTAACGTGGTAGGGTAAGCTGTATGTGCTGGTGCACTATTGATATAGAATTTGGCAGGATGTTCTGGGCATTCACTTCTAAAGGAAATATCTTTTGCGCCCATTCCAATATACATACCATCTTTGTAGTCTAAGGCATAGCTTTTTCCATCTACAACAATCGTACCTGAACCTCCGATATTAATCACACCCATTTCTCTTCTTTGTAAGAAGTAATCGGCTCTTAGTTCTTCTCCTGCTGCCAGTACAAGTTCTTTGTCTACTGGTACTGCTGCACCTATCATAATACGGTCAATGTGACTGTACACCCATTTCATTTCATCTTCTACAAAGAGATTTTGAATAAGGAATTCCTCTCTTAAACGCTCTGTTGTGTAATGTTTCACATCTCTTGGGGATACTGCTGTTCTAATTTCCATTTTTTCCGCTCCTTTAACCTATTTGTTAGCACTTGTGCTTTTATATACTTTAGTTTAACATACTATTTTATCTATTTCTTGGCACAAATTGTTCAAAATATGGGTTTTTTTGAACTTCTTTCATTGAACATTCTTATCTCTATTGCTATACTAAAATGATCTTATGATACAAAAAGGAGCTTATATGAAAGTACTTTCTTCCTGCAAAGAAGCTATCACCCACTGTATTGAACACAAATATTTTGCCATTGCGCACCTCTACAAAGAAGAAACAGCCATGAATATGCATATTCATGACTGCCTTGAAATTTATTATTCGATCTCGGGTGGTAAACAGTTTTTAATCGGCAACAAATTTTATGGGATTGCTCCTGGCGATATTTTTGTCATTAATCAATACGAAAGTCATCATCTCACCCAAATAGATACAGAAATTCACGAGAGAATTGTTCTTTCCATCTCTCCAGAATATCTTAAACAACTTTCTTCTGTACAAACTGATTTATCTTGTTGTTTTCATACCCACTCAGACGCCTTTAGCCATAGACTTTCCTTAAACAAAGAGCAACAACAGCGCTTTTTATATTTCATCAACAAAATCACTTCTATTCAGGGATATGGTGAAGACTTACTCCAGCGTGCTGCCTTTATTGAATTAATGATTTTTTTAAACAGTGCCTACCTAGAAAATACCCAATGCCTCTCCGTAGAAGATCTATCACCTAAATACAATAAACAAGTGGATGATATTTTAGCCTATATCAACCGCCACATTCACGAGACGATTACAACCAAAAAGCTGTCTCAACAATTCTTCTTAAGTGATTCTTATATTTGTCGCGTCTTTAAAAGTACTACAGGGATGACCATCAATAAGTACCTTACCGCTCGGCGCATTAGTATTGCCAAAGCCCTTCTAGCCGATGGTCTAAGCGTCAACGAGGTTTGTGAATGCTGTGGATATAACGATTATAGTAACTTTGTTAAGACCTTTACAAAAATAGTAGGCATATCTCCTAAGAAATATGCCCAACTTTCTGTATGCTAACAGTCTAACCCCTTCTATCGTAGTGCTTTATTTATGCGCTTCTAAAGCCCATTTTCTTTTCTTCTTTTTATACTCATACGCTCTATCAATATATACTTTAATTAATGCTGCTACAGGCGCAGATAAAATCATACCTACCCCACCGTAGTAACTGCCGCCTATAATGACTACAATCAAAATCCATACAGGTGGCAAGCCAATTTTATCTCCTACCACTTTAGGCTCAATAAAGTTTCCATCTATTTGTTGATAGAGCAAAAGTAAGATACATCCTGTCACTCCCAATGACACACTATCTAGTAAGCCTAGTACTAAGGCAAGGACAGCTCCCACCAATGGTCCTACATAGGGAATCATATTAGTAATCCCAGCAACCGTTCCAATCAGTACAGCAAAAGGATGTCCAATCATCAGCATCAGTCCCGTAGAGATCGCCCCTACAATCATGCCTGCAAAAATAGTACCTACTATAAATCCACCAAGAATTTCATTGATATCTTCTACAACCACTCGCACATAACGCTTGATGGTAGGTGAAAAAATTACATCCCCAAAACGGTCTATAGCTGCAAAGAGACGTTCTTTATCTTTAAGAAAGTAAAAGGTTAAAATAAGGGTTGCAATAACATCAATAACCACTCCACTGAAATTACCTGCCAGCTTCCCAAGTGGCTCTGCCCATGTTAAGAGAAACTCCTTAGACTGTATGAGACTGCTCGTATCCATTCTAGTCTCTTCCAAAATATGAGTCAGTTCTAAAAGGCTTGTTTGCATGGATTCACCCATCTGGAGTTTGCTTGTAAGTACATTACGCACATTCTCGATAATAGGTGGTACTAAAAAATGCACAAGGAGTATGAGTCCAATTCCTACCCCTATAAAAATGAGCGCAATACTTATAAGTCTTATGCCGAGGAAACCACCCTTATTTATATTTCCTTTAGTATATTTTTTATATATTCCTATTAATTTACTTTCTAAACAAATCATTGGGCGATACAAAATATACGCTAATGCTGAGGCATATAAAATAGGTGAAATCACATCCATAAACTTTCCTGTTTGATGAAGCAAGCTTTGCATGAGCATCCCACCATTTTTAAATAGACTATAGACCCCTAGTACAAGTACTACCATAATCAATAGAAACGTGCCCCATTCTATGTATTTTTTATATCTTGTCAACCATGTTTTCATGCTATTTGATATCCTTTCTTTATGTATACACGTTATTATATACTATCACAAGCCCATTATCATCGTTTTTATGTTGTTTTATCTGCTTTATTCTTATTATCTTTTTTATAGGAACCTTTTAGTTCGTTCTTTCGTCTAATTGTTATTAAAGTCACAAGGAGGCACGTTATGAAAAAACTATTATCTTTATTTTTACTAGGCTTTGTGGCCTTTTCTAACTTACCAACCTATGCCACACAAGTGCCTAGTACAACTCAAGCCACTCCTGCTATAGATGCCCTCATCCTATTACACTGGCTGAAATGATGTATGGTATTATCAATGCGACGCAAGAAACTTTACACCCAATTATGGATACCCATTATGCCTTACCTGCTATGCACACTTAAACAACTCACGTATTGAATCCACTGTCCAAGTTGGCTACGCGGCTTATGTCTACAGTAGTGTTCAAGCTATTGGCATGTCTGCACCCCTTAAACTTACTGTAGCACCACGCTTTATAGAGGGCACCCTCTATGTTCCTGTGGAATATTTTAGTCTGTTTGCTCATTTAAGTGAACAAACAGGTACACTTACCTTTAACCTTCGTTGGTGTATTCCCTTAGCCTTACTATGAATAAGTGGATAGGGCTCTATGCCAAAATAGCTCTAAAACTAATTGTTAATCTTAGTTTTAGAGCTATTTTATTGATAGCAGGTTATTTTCAGAAATTCTATTGCTATTTATTAGAGGCTATCCCCTTTGAGTTTTGTATATTCCTCTGGTGTATTCACATTCATAACCACATTTTCAGCCATTCCCATCTCCTCTAGAGTCACATAACATACATGACTTTGTCTAAGGAGATATTGAAGTCGATAATTTTTTTCTTCTATCATCTTTTTCATAAGGGGCAACATTTTTTTAGAATAAATACCTGCAGTGGCATAGGCACGTCCTTGCCTATCTTGCACCATGACACCTTCCCATCTTTCATCTACATAACTCATTAACTTTTGAATAAAGCTTCGGTCTACGTGTGGCATATCACAGGCACAAACAAAAAGATAAGGTTCTGGAATTTGACTTAAGGCTGTATAAATACCACCTAGTGGACCTATTTCCCTATATGCATCAATCAGTACGGGGTAATCTTCACAAGGTTTATTGGCTTTACAATCTACTGAAAGATACACAGGTCCACAACTTTTTAGTTCTTCTACAAGTCCTTCCCAAAAGGGTACCCCTTTATAGGTCAACCACGCCTTATTTTGTCCCATTCGGCTACTTTTCCCACCCATAAGTAGCAACATAGCTATTGGATTATCTATTAATTTCATCTTTGCTTACTCCTTTAAATACACCACTTTTGATGGTTCGATGCCAAGTATCCCTCTATCTTCTAATAGATTAGGCATACCTTTTTGTAGGCTACATTCCAAATAGATTAACACAGCTTGCTGTGGATTCATTTTTTGTATACCCATAGGTTTTAATACATAAATCATCTTATCTAGACTATCTATTTGGCGCACGATTTGGCACATGATTACATTTTCATCCCATGCTTCTTTTTTAAACATAAATGCATCTTGACCTAGAGCAATAAAATGCGTCCCCTCTGGAATAGGTGGTAACTGTGTTAACGTACATGCCCACTCTGGAACATAAAGTGCTTGCTCCCCTACTTGTTCAACCCTTACCATATTCTTAAAGCCACATATTCTGGCTTCGGCTCTTGTAGAAGGTGATGCAAAGACTTCTTTTTTGGGGCGAATCTCTGTAAGCTTCCCTCCCTGAATGACCCCTATATAGGTCGCTAAATGGTCTACTTCCTCTTGATTATGGGAGACGAATACAATAGGTTTAGCAAAAGCTCCCATCACCTCTAACATCACTTGCTCCAGTTCCCATTTTAAATAACTATCTAAAGCTGCAAAGGGTTCATCCAACAATAACACCTTTGGCTCTGCTGCCAACATTCGTGCAAGCGCTACTCTTTGCTGCTGTCCACCTGAAAGTTGGCTTGGATAATGCTTTTCTAAACCTTCTAATTGAAACAACTTGATAAAGTTTGAAATTACTTGTGTGCTTTTAGACTTAGGTACACTGATTCCTATATTTTGTGCAACTGTCATATTGGGAAAAAGGGCATAGTTTTGGAACAAATAGCCTACACCACGTTCCTGAGGTGGTAAGTTTATATGTTGTTTGGAGTCATATAACACCTTTCCACCTAGTTCAATATATCCCCTATCTGGTGTTTCAATACCTGCAATGCATTTAAGGGTCATACTTTTTCCACAGCCTGATGCACCCAGTAAGGCTAGGACACCTTGCTCTGTTTCAAAGGCTACCTCTAGTAAAAAATCTCCCAACTGCTTCTCTATTTCTACAATGAGTTTCATTTTTTATTCCCTCCCTTTTTTAGCCATTGACCTTGCTGACTTTGTATGAGTTGTAACAAGACAATCGTACTAAAAGAAATGGCTACCATAATGCCTACCCATTCATAGGCACGGGCGCGGTCTCCATTTTGAACAGCTGTATAGACTGCTGTCGCCAATGTCTGTGTTTTCCCTGGGATATTCCCAGCTAGCATAATAGTCGCACCAAATTCACCTAATGCTCTAGCAAAAGATAAAAGTGTCCCTGCCAATACCCCTCGCCAACAATTAGGAAGGATAATGCTATAAAAAATTTTTTTCTCTGAAAGGCCCAATGTTCTTGCTGCATCCACCCAATCCGGATTCACTTGTTCAAAAGCACCTCTTGCTGTGCGATACATAATAGGAAAGGCCACTACCATAGCGGCAATGACCGTACCTGTCCAAGAAAAAACAATTTGAATGCCCCATTTTCCTAACCATTCTCCAACTACACTCTGTTTGCCCAAAAGCTGTAGCAAGAAAAAGCCGACTACAGTAGGGGGCAATACCATCGGAAGTGTGAATACTGTGTCTACGACAGTTTGCAGACGCTTTAATTTCATTGTCCACCTTGCAGCATAAATACCGATTAAAAAGGTAAGCAAAGTACTACAAAATGCTGTTTTTAAGGATAATACCAAAGGGGTTCCATCCATTATTTTTCCTCTTTCTATTTATTTTCCGTTTGATTGCTATAGGGCGTAAAACCATACTTTTCAAAAAGTGTATTAGCTTCTTTGGACTTCAAAAAGGTTAAGAAATCTTTAGCCGCTTGCTTATGCAGACTATCGGCTATAACCCCTGCTGGATAAATAACTTCATCTGTACTTAACGGGTCAGCTATAGCCACAACCTCTACCCGTTCTTCTATGGCTGCATCTGTTTGATACACAACACCGCAATCTACATTTTCTGTTGCTACCCAATCCAATACCTGCCTTACACTTGTTGCCAAGTTGGCTTTACCTAGTACCTCTTCCCACAGGCCTAACCTTTCATAAAGGGTTTTTGTATAGTCTCCTACTGGTACATTTTCATTACCTACGGCAATCATTTCAACTTGCTCACTGATGACATCTTCAAATCCACTAAGACGTGGTGTATATCCTTTAGGCTGAATCAAGACAATCTGATTTTTTAGAAGCTTAATCACACTTTCAGCTTCTACCAGGCCTACTTGACTTAGGCTATTCATCTGCTTCATAGCAGCCGAAATAAAAACATCTGCTGGTGCGCCCTCTTCAATTTGCCTAGCAAGTGTCCCTGACGCATCAAAAGAAAAGTTAAGTTCTATCTCTGGTGCATAAGTCTGATATGCAGCCTCTACCTCACTGAGTACATCGGATAAGCTAGAAGCAGCTAACACATAAAGTTCAACAGGCTCTATTTTTTCTGACTCAGGTAAAGATGCCTTTTGCACAGCACATCCAGCAAGAAATGTACTGACTAAAAGAAGCCCTGTACACAAGGCACGTTTCACCTTGTCATTTCTTTTTATGCTTCGCAAGGTGTGCCCTCTATACGCGTCATCTCCATACCTACTTTTACTTTACCACCTTTAAGTACACGGCAAAACACACCTTCTCTAGGCATAATACAATCCCCCATCTTATGGAAGATTTGACAATGATTGTGACATTTTTTCCCAATTTGAGTCAGTTCTAGACGTACCTCTCCACATTCAAACTGTGTGCCTACAGGTAAAGTCTTAAAGTCAAAACCTGCAACGACAAAGTTTTCACCAAATGCACCAAAGTCTACTTCTGCACCACGCTCACGGAATGCTTCTACTTGTTCATATGAAAGTAGACTAATTTGACGATGCCATTTTCCTGCATGTGCATCCCCTTCCATCCCATGATCTTCTAAAATCATAATCTCATCTACTTCGTGTTTTTGTGTTCCTTTTTCTAAACTTGTACACACTGCCATTACTTTTCCCATTTTTATACCTTCTCTTTCATTTGTGAATTGATAAGCTGCTCTATATGTACGGCTATATCAGCTGCATCATTTAAGTCCCATACGGGTACACTTGGATGTTCAAAAGCAAAATCACTTGCAATGCCTATAAGTGTCTCCACTTTACACACACTTTCGTTAGAATTTCCATCTCTTATAATTTCAATTTTAGGGTAGTGGCTTCCTTTAAAGCCTTCTAATAGGATTAGGTCTGCTTCTGGAAAGCAAGCTATAAGTGCCTCTTCCTTTGTATGTTCTTGCCTTTTAACAATCATATATTTATGGTCTGAGAAAATGGCCGTCCCATAAGCACCTGCTTCAAAATGTGCATAGGTATCTGTTCCTTTCACATCTGCCTCAAAATCATGTCCATCGTGTTTAATCGTGGCCACTTTTAGACCTTTTTTTGTGAATTCTGGAATCAACTTGGTAATCAAAGTTGTCTTACCTGAATTTTTCACGCCACTTATTGCAAACAAATAAGGCGTTCTTTTCATATGCTTCACCTTTTTATCAAATTTAAAGGCGTACAACCGTAACGGTATCGCCTATTTCAAGTCCTGGTGTGCCAGGTGCTATTTCTACTAAACAATTACAGCCAAGCATGGAGGATAACACCCCGGATGCATGTAAGCCTTTTGGAAGGGTTATTTTCCCTTCTTGGTAAATGGCACGAATATATCTGCGATTTTTACTTGCCTTAGGGAAAGCATCTTCCATGACACCTTTTACTAAAGTTGGGCATAACCCTTCATCATGACTCATCTTTGCTAACAATGGGCGTGCAAGTAGTTCAAAAGTTGTAACCGCTCCAAAAGGATTCCCTGACAAACTTAGAATCGGTTTCCCTTGGTACAAGGAATAAATGACCGGTGTGCCTGGTTGTAATTTCACTTTCCAAAAGACACGCTCTGCACCAAGCTGTGGGAGTGCATCATGTAAGATATCTTTTTTCCCAACAGATACACCGCCTGTTGTTACGATTAAGTCTACATCTTTTTCTACTTGTTCCATAGCTGTAGCTACAGTCTTGGCATCGTCTTTTGGGGTAACAATATGGCGCACTTCTATGCCAAGCTCTAACATTCTTGCCACTAATAAAGATAAGTTACTATTATAGATTTTACCTGGTAAAAGGGGTTGGCCTGGTGGTGTCACCTCATCGCCTGTTGTCAAAAGTGCCACTTGTGGCTTTCTATAGACAGGTACTTGGTCATAACCCATACTGGCTAAAATGCCAATTTCAACGTAGCCAATCTTCATGCCTTGTGTGAGCAGCTGGTCGCCCTTTTTAAAGTCTTCACCTTGGTAACAGTAATTTGCATAAGGCTTGAGGGTCTCATACACTTCTACCACTTCTTCGCCATAGTTAGTACTTTCTTGACGGACACAACAATTACACCCTTTTGGAATTGCTGCCCCTGTCATAATGCGTACAGCTTCCCCTGATTGGGGCCTCACCTTACTGGTACATCCTGCAAAAACCTCATCTACCACTTTAAGTGTTACTGGTTTTTCTTGGGATGCATCATAAATGTCTTCTGCTTGACAAGCATAGCCATCAATAGGCGAACGGTTAAACGGAGGTTGATCTATAGTTGACTTTTGATCTTTTGCCAAGATACGTCCTAAGCTTTTTAGTAAAGGAACGTTTTCGATTTCTACGATTTCATGTACACTTTCCTTGATAAGGCTTAGGGCCTCTTCAACGGTTACACCCACCATCTTTATACCCCTTTCCCAAAGCTACAGTTTGGATAATGACAAGGTTTACATCCTAAGCAGAGTCCACCATGTCCAAGTCGTGCAAAGTCTTTCTTTGTAAGCGTTACACCTGCTGCCACACGTGGTAAGATAAGGTCAAAGATGGTTGCCTTTGTATACATCACACACCCTGGTAGCCCCATAATAGGTGTGCCATCTGTAAAGTACCCCATCAAGAACATGGCACCTGGTAAAACAGGTGCGCCATAAGTCACAATTTGTGCGCCTGTCCCAGCAATAGCCCCTGGTGTTAAGTCATCAGGATCCACACTCATGCCACCTGTACAAATAATCAGTTCCATCCCTGCTTCTTTTAAAGCTAAAATAGCTGCTTGAATCTTTTTTTTATCATCATTGACTGTAATATGTTCTTCTACAGTCATCCCATATAGACTTAACTTTTCACGGATAACAGGTGTAAAGGTATCTTGAATTCTGCCATAGTACACTTCACTTCCTGTCGTAACAATCCCAGCTTTTAATGGTCTATAAGGACGTAGACTTGCAAGAGGGGTCTCTCCTACAACTTTTACAGCCTCTTCCATCTTCACTTTTTCAATAACAAGTGGGATAACGCGCGTGCCAATAAGCTTATCCCCTTTTTGTACAGGCGAAAAATTATGGCGTGTTGCAATCATAATTTCATCTAAATCATTAACTGCTTCTAGACGCTTAGTATCAATGCAAAAAAGTCCCTCACATCCTGCTACAAGTTCAATCTTACCTTCTTTAACAGGTGTTGCTGTCATATGCTCATTTTGACATAAGTTACAAAGTATTTCAGCTGCTTCATTTTCGTGAAGTTTCGTTTCATCTTTTTCCCATACGTAAAGGTGGTCTTTTCCTAAAGATAATAAAACGGGAATATCCGCTTCAGTTACCACATGTCCTTTACGAAAAGCCACATCTTTGACCACATCTTTGACAATTTGTGTAATGTCGTGACAGATAATATGGCCTACTGCTTCTATCGTTTTAATCTGTCTCATGTCTTTATCTCCTTATTTTCTTGCACAATTTTGAGCAGTGCCCATCAATATCTCAAGTCCATGTCCAATCTCTGGAAGGATATACTCTAAGCACTCACGAACTGCTTTAGGACTTCCTGGCAAATTCACAATTAAAGTCTCCTTGCGAATCCCAGCTGCCGCTCGGCTGAGCATTGCTCTTTTTGTAAACTGCAAGCTATAAGCACGCATAGCTTCTGGAATACCGGGTACGAGTCGCTCGGCAACTGTAAGGGTAGCTTCTGGCATACAATCTCTTTTAGAAAATCCTGTTCCGCCTGTTGTTAAAATCAGGTCTGCTTCTTGCTGATCTGCAAGATGTGCCATCGTCTCTGCTAACAATTGCTCCTCATCTGGAAGCAAAAGACGTGCAACCACTTCATAACCTGCTGCTTCAACCAGTTGTGCAATAACTGGTCCGCTTAAATCTTCTCGTTCACCTCTATATCCTGAATCACTTGATGTGATAATTGCAACACGCATTTCTCATCCTCCTATTTGCGACATACTGCGCTGTTCTTCTTGATCGATTTTAGTCTCATGAAAATGGTGACTTTCAGGCTTATGATAAATAGCTTCTTCTATCGCCTTTGTTAAAGTTTCATCGCTCTCTCCTTGGCGAATAATACTTTTTAAGTCCACCCCTTTTTCATATTGCAAGCATGTCTTGAAATAACCCTCTGCCGTTAACCTTACGCGATTACACGTTGCACAAAACTTATGGCTGATGGCACTAATAAATCCAATCTTACCTTCAAATCCCGGTAAATCATAATATTCACAAGGGCCTTCACCTAATGGTTTATGATAAGGGGACATCTTTCCATAGGTATTTTCAAGGACTGCTTTCACCTCTTTTTGGCTACGAAATGGCAGGTCTTTGCCATAGCCTATAGGCATGACTTCAATAAAACGTATATGCACAGGTTGGGTTCTTGCAAGTTCCACTAAACGTGCAAAATCAGAGGTTTGAGTTGTAACAGGTACGCAATTAATTTTAACCGTTAACCCAGGGTACTTAGCTGCACTTTCAATCCCTTCTACAACCTCTTGTAAACCCTCTCTTCTTGTAATGCGCTTATACTCAGCCCTATCCAATGTATCTAAACTCACATTAATCCCATCAAGTCCTGCTTCAACTAAGTGGCTTAATTGTTTTTTGAGTAGTACACCATTGGTTGTAAGGGTTACTTTTTCAATTCCAGGAATGGCTTTAAGTGCTTTAATAAGCACATGGACATCTTTACGCACTAAAGGCTCTCCGCCTGTTAGTTTAATTTTTTTCATCCCTAATGTGGCACCTACTGTACAAATCCTAATAATTTCTTCATAAGTCAGGATTTTATCTGAATGCATAAGTTCGATGCCTTCTTCGGGCATGCAATAGATGCATCGATTGTTGCATTTATCCGTAAGTGATACACGTAAATAATCAATACCTCTACCTTGTCCATCTTTAATCATCGTCATCTTATCCTTCTTTTTTATTAATGAAGTGGCCACTTTTACCACCTATCTTCTCTTCTAAATGGACCTGTGTAATCTCCATTGTTTTATCAATAGCTTTGCACATATCATAAATGGTTAAAAGAGCAATATTAACCCCTATAAGCGCTTCCATTTCTACACCCGTTTGCCCCTCGGTTTTCACTGTACAGCTTGCAGTGATTGCCAAGTTTTGTGCATCTATTTCAAAATCTACTTTGCATTTTTGAATCATTAAAGGATGACACATAGGAATCAGGTTAGAAGTTTGTTTAACCGCCATAATCCCAGCTACTCTTGCTACACCAAGGACATCACCTTTTTTTACGTTTCCTGCAAGGATTTGCTCCATAACTGCTAGATTGACAAGGATTTTCCCTTTTGCAGTAGCTGTTCTAGATGTATGGCCTTTTTCAGAAACATCCACCATAATTGCATTGCCTTTTTCATCAAAATGGGTTAATTGCTCACTCATTCTTTTATCCGCTCGCTTTCTTAAACATAACATTAGTTATTTTTTTGTCACATGAAATGGATTATATCATTTATGTTAACGCTTTTCAACTTAGACAATTATTTCACAATATAGTTTTAGTTTACAGTTATGTTCTAACTTGACAAACCACTAGCTGGACGTTATGCTCTTAACATATATTATCCTAATAAGCAGGTGTTGTGCTATGACAGAAAAACTTGACCTACGTGTAGAGCGCACACAAAAAACCATTCAACGCGCTTTTATCGATTTACTTCATATAACGCCTTATCCAAATATTTATATTAAAGATATTGCCGAAAAAGCTATGATTAATCGTAAAACTTTTTATACTTATTATGACAATAAAGACATTCTTTATGACGAAATAATCTCTCTTTTTTTTGAGAGATTATGTTCAACCTTTATCTATGAAAAACAAGTTCCTACCCATGGTGGGGGTAGAGAAGATCTAAGTAGTGATGTTTACCAATTTCTTGCCCTACTTGAAGCCGAGAAAGAAGACCTATTCTACTTACTCCATCCGACTTTGAATCCATTGTGGTTCCCTCTTCTAGAAAGCACTATTATCATGAAGAAAAATGAACTTCATATTCGCTCTTCCAAAAAAGAAAGTGCAGAAGATATTCCTTTCAAGCTGTATATTGATACGATTTCTTCACTTTTTGTCATCTGGATTTACTGGTGGCTTAGCCAAGAAGAGTATACCCTTGAACAAGGTACCAAACATCTTTGTCGTATGATGAATAAGACAATGCCTAATATTTTCCGCTACTCAAAACCCCCACTCTACAATGAAAAAGACGAGGATTATTGCACCCAATAATCCTCGTCTTTTATATATTCTATATTTATACTTTTACGCAAATAGTTCGCTTTCTAATAACTCTAAGTCTACTCTTATAAAGGCTTCTAAACCTTTTGCAAACTGTGGATATACAAAATCAGTTGGAGCTTGTTCCATATCTTTTGCATATTGTGGAATCCAAGTTAATAAATGCTCTTTGATAAAAGTCTTTTGACCTTCTAATGTGAATTTTAAAGTTTCTAAGTCCCCTTGTGCAAAAGCTTCTTGTGCACGGGCACTCATTTTCGCCATAAAGTGTAGTTCTATAGCTAAATGGTCATCTGCTACTTGTAAATAGGCCTGTGGTACAAAGCCATATTGTTGATAAGCTTTACGTACAGCTACTGTACTTTCTAAAAAGAGCATTTTCTCTCTCCCTAAGTACATAGAAGCCCAAGGATATGCTACAAGTTTGCCTGGTCCAATAAGTAGCTTGGTATACTCTGTTTTCACCTGTTCTAAGAACCCCTCTTCTTTAAGCTTCATCTTTAAATCCATGGCATGTGCACTCATTGCATCAAAGGTATCATCTGCCTCTGTAGTATAAAGTGACCAAGCAATGGCCGTATGGTCTGTAGCCATTTGTTTTAAAAGTTCATCACTTGGTTCCCCTCCAAAAAGGGCATGGGTTAATTCATATAGATAAATTCTATTTGCTAAAATAATTTCTTGAATTTCTTTTTTATTTTCCATTTGATTGTCTCTTACTTTCTTTAAATTTCTCTTAGGCCCCTTCACAAGCTATACAAAGAGCTGTCGCTTCACCTTTTGGAATAGGACGTCCACACTTTGTACATCTACTTTGTTCTATGGTATTAAGGGTTGCAGGCATTAAGTTTCTTACTTGGACTTTGGTCATTCCGCTTATTCCTCCTTCTGGGCAAAGGGCCTCACATAGTCCACACTGAGTACATTTTAAAAGATGTAAGTTTAAGGCACTTACTGTATCATCCACTTTCACCCATTCGAGTGCGCCTTGGGGACATATTTTTTCACATAATCCACATCCCCAACAGCAGTCAGTCAATTGAGGTACTTGCCAAGTGAAGGTCTGCTCCATACAACTCATCTGATTATGTAGAAGCATCCTATACCAAAGGCCTGAGGCATGTTGCTCTTTTCCTAAGAAGTCTGGAACAAGTTTCGCCACTGACTTTTTAGAAGTCTTAAGAAAAAGTCCCATAAGTTCTCTTCTTGAGTAGGCCACCTTCTCTACTTCATGCTCATCTAAGTTTAAGATCAGATGTTCACTAAAGCAAGCTTCTCCCACAACCTCCATCACTTGCATCAGCTGTTGCTTTAAGCTTTCAACGGCCTCTTCTTGATGACAATTTTGGCAGCTTCTTACATCTAGTATAACTTGCTTTTGCAAGATTAAATAGGCCATAAACTCCCACGGTATACTGGCTAAGCAAGGTACCTTTAGACTCTCACACTGGGTATTGTGGGTACAACTCATCCATACCTTTTCCCCTCTTTGTTCTATCATTTGATACAGTTTGGTCATCGTATTCTTAGAGGAGGCAATAGCCCTTGATGGACAAACTACAACACACTTATTACAATCTTTACACCCGTTCCAATCCGTTACTTTCCCTGGTCTTTTGTAAATGTTTGCCTCGCATTGTGTCTTACATAGGGTACACACTTTTTTACGCTGCTTATGATTCATGCAATGACTTATATCCACAGTAGGATGGTCTTGCTCGGTCATCTTATCAAATACATATTGGGTTAAAATGCCACCTAGCATCCTATTCCCCCTTTCATTTCATAAAAAAGGGGGTCGTGCTTAATATCCTTCTAAAGCGACCCCTTTTAAAATATTATTCTTGTTGAGCTTTCAACTTTTTCTTATATAAAAACTGACTGATTCGTATACTGATTTCAAATAACAAAATCATGGGTATCGCCACCATCATTTGAGATACAACATCCGGTGGTGTAATAATCGCACAAATGACAAAAATAATAATGATAATAACTTTTCTACCTTGTATCAACCATTCTGGCTTAAGTATCCCAAGCTTTGTTAACACTGCAATCACTACAGGCATTTCAAAAATCATACCAAATGTGAGTAATGAAGTCATCACAAAACTAATATAGTTGGTAATAGATAGACTGGCTGTAACATGTGCCGACATATTGATATTAATAAAAAAGCTTAGCATAAATGGAAAGACGATGATATAGGAGAAGTATGCACCTACACCAAAGCAAATCAATCCAAAGAAAAGTCCTACTAAAATCGATCTGTTTTCTTTTTTATTCAGCCCAGGTTTTAAAAAGGCCCATAGCTGATATAAAATAACTGGTAAAGCACATATTGTTCCTGCAATGAAGGTCACTTTAATATACTGCATAAAAAGTTCTGCTGGTGCAAGGTAAATCAATTTATAACCATAGGATTTAGCCACATCCACTAATGTATTGACAATAAGGTGGGAAAAGTTAAAGCAGACTACACAAGTAATGGCTAAAGTGATTGCAACAATCACTAAACGCTTTCGCAACTCTCCCAAATGGTCAACAAGTCCCATGATTCCAGCTTTATTCGCTGATTTCTTCTTGTTCATTGAGTTCTCCGCCTACTCCATCTTTAAACCCTTTAAGTGTTTTTCCAAAAGTTTTACCAAGCTTTGGTAATTGTTTTGGTCCAAAGATAACGATAACGATTGTAAGTATGACTAATAATTCAGGTACACCCATTTTTCCAAACATTTTATATTGTCTCCTCTTCTAATTGCTATTTTGTATAATTTTTGGTGGCGAGGCTTTCTTGTTGAAGGGTTTGTGTACCTTCTGAATGCGTTGCCTATTCAGTAGTCTTTACTGGTGTTGATGTTGTTTTCACACTACTGATTGGTTTTCCAATTTGATTAATAGTTGCTTTAACTTCTGTTAAAGGTTCTGAAACCTCTTTTGCAATCTTTTGGAGTGGCTCAGATACTTCTTTTAAAGGTTCAGCTATACTGGTATTCATTTCCTCTACAAATTTACCCGAATAGTCTTTAAAAGTGCTCAAAGCCTGCCCTAATTTCTTTGCATAAAGTGGGAGCTTCTCAGGCCCTAAAACAATCAGTGCTACTATAAAGATTATGATTAACTCAAAAAATCCAATTTTCATAAGGATTCATCCTTTCGCCTTAATTGCGTATTCATTATAGCAAGGCTCATCATTTTATGTCAACTTTCCCTTTGCTTAATGAAGTAAAAGAGACTGGTAAGCCAGCCCCTTTTTACCCCTTTTCATCTAATACTTAGACGTGTTTTTCTGTAAAGTTTTCTTCTGTAGCCGCAGCTTTTGGCTTAATTGCAAGATTTGGTTTTGTTTCGTTACTTGGTAAAATTGGTAATTCATTCACTGGTTTTTCACCTTGGAAATCTTTCATTTCACCAAACTTTAAGCAACGCATCATACATGCATCTACACAAGCTGGATTTTTTCCTTCTTGTCTTTGTGCATAACAACTATCACATTTGCCCATTTTTTCAATGGATTTTACAAATTTAGGTGCTTTGTAAGGACATGCTTTACTACAGCTTAAGCAGCCTACGCAAAGTTCTTGATCTACAACAACTGCACCTTCTTCAGTTTTGTACATTGCACCTACTGGACATACTTCTACACAAGCTGGTTTGTCACAATGGTTACAGCTTGCAGAGTAGTGATAAAATCCTGGATTTGGAAACGCTCCTGCTTCGTATGTTTTTACTGTACGGAAGTTTACGCCTGTTTCTGTATTATTTCTATCTTTACATGCGATAAAACAAGCTTTACAGCCAACGCATGTTGTCATATCAAAATAAAATCCTTTTGCCATCTTCTATTATTCCTCCTCAGCAAATATTATACGTTGTGGCACTTCAATGTCTTTGGGAAGGGCTTCTTCGTATTTTTCAAAGTTACAAATACATGTGTTAAAGCCTGATACCCCAAGACCTGTTGAGTTACCGCCACAAAGAATGTTGTCAGAACCTGCTTTATCAATACCTGTTTTTTCATCAATGTCTGCCCATGTACCATGTGGTAAGCCAATAACACCTGGCATCATACGGTTTGTTACACAAGCTTGACGAAGTACTTGACCATGTTTACTTGAAACAAGAACTGTATCTCCATCTACAACCCCTTTATCTTTTGCATCTAAAGTTGCAAGGAATACTGGGTTTGGACAGGCTTCACGTAACCAAATATTGTTGTCAAAGATTGTATGAGAACGTCTTTGGTAGTGTGGGTTCATAACTTGGTATGGATAATCCCCTTTATCACCTTTTTCAAAGTCACTAAATGTATCTTTATAACCTTCTAATGCATCTACATATTTTGGAATAGGTGGTACATCACTGTATCCTTGTGAAGAAATAAGGTCACTTAAGTATTGTGAGTAAATTTCTAACTTCCCACTGTTACTCCAAAGTGGATTTTCTTCTGGACTTTCACGGAATTTATCGTAAGCGATGAAACCATATGGGTCTCCTTCGTAACGACGTACTTGGTAAATACCATCTTCTAAGAATTTCTTAAGTGGTACACGACCTGCATGAGGTGTTGCTTCATAGCCCCACTCTTTGATATCTTCTTCTGTCACTTCGATTAAGTCTTCAAATCCTGAACCATCTTCTTTAATCACTTGTGCTGTTACAAGTTGGTTAAAGAATTCTTGTCTTTGTGGCATCGTGTAAAGGTCATCTGGATTGATATCAAACTTCTTAGCAAGTTCTGAAATAATCCATGAATCATCTTTTGCTTCAAAGAGTGGTTCTATCACTTTAGAGAAGGCAATGATCATTTCACGGTTTATCCGTGTTGCGAACATTGGGTCTCTTTCCCATGTTGTTGTAACAGGTAATACGATATCGGCATATTTTGAATTTGTTGTTAAGAAGTGTGATTGACTCACTACAAACTCAACTTCTCTATGTGCACGAATACCTTCATTCATACCACTTCTTGTTTGAAGTGCTGCAACTTGTGCATGCCAAATCATTTGAATGTTAATTGGTTGCTTTGTTACTTTTTTAGTTAAGTCAATGCCTTCAATACCAGCTTTCCAGTTTGGATTGCCACAGATTCCGCTAAGTGCTGCTGTTGGTGTGTATTCTTTGTTAAGAATTGCACGCCAAAGTTCTGTATTGTTGATTGAAATTGGTGCATGCTTTTTGATACCTGCTGGTGCACCTGCTGAACCTGGATAAATAAGGCTTGGACCCATGTTTGCTGTATAGTTCCAACATGAAACCCCTGCAGTATGACCAGATTTACCATAGTGACCACCCATAGCTGCTACTGTCATGAAAAGCTGTGGAAGAGACTCTGAGTTATATGTACGTGCTGGTGACCAACCTGTAAGCATAGATACTTTATTGTCTTTGCCAAGTACTCTAGCAAGTTCAATGATATCTTCTACATTGGCACCACAAATTTGGGCTGCCCATTCTGGTGTTTTTGGTGTGTTGTCGTATTTACCAAGTACATAGTCTTTAAAGTTTTCATTAGTTCTTGCATCACTTGGCATAGTCTCTGCATCAAAACCTACTGTACAACGTTTTAAGAAGTCCCAGTCAATAAGTGGGTTCTTTTCACTATCTTCTGTAATCATTGTGTAAGCCAGTGCATGTAAAAGTGCTGCATCTGTACCTGGACGTACTGGAATCCATTTTGCATCTAAAATAGAAGCTGTATCTGTATAAATTGGGTCAATAACAATGAATTTAGCACCTGCTTTTTTCATTGCTAAGTAATGTTGTGTTGCATTTCCAAGTGCACTCCATGCTGGGTTTGCACCAAAGAGTACGATGTACTCTGAGTTTCTCATATCGAAACGGTCATTGATAATTTCTGAGAATTTACAGCCCTCACCTACACCGATTACAGATGAGTTCCACCAGCTTCCCCATGAACTTGTACCCCATTCTGTTGTGTAAGGACCCATTGCACCAAGTAAAGTTTTTCCTTCACCGTTTGCATAGATAGAAGTTGGGCCGTATTTGCCTTGGATTCTTTTGATTTCGCTAGCAACGATTTCAATCGCTTCTTCCCAGCTAATTCTTTCCCATTCATCTTGTCCACGAAGTGATTTGTCTCCACCTCCTGGTGCCCAATTTTTACGTTTCATTGGGTATTTTAAACGATCTGCTCCAAGTACTTGTTGTCTTTGTGAGCGACCACGAAGACAAGCTCTTTGTTGTGGGTAGTCCATGCTATCTTCGTGTGTATCGTCAGTTTTTTGTCTTACGACAATACCATCTACGATTAACGCTTTATTTAAGCATCTTCCTCCACAGTTGTGCCAACATGGTGCTGTTACCCATGTGCCACCTTCTTCTTTATTTTCAATTGGGCTATGTTCAAGATCATCAAATTTATCATCTGATTCAGTTACTTTGTTTGCACTACATCCAGCTAAAGATAAAGCTGAAACAGCTGCTGTCGCTACAACACTTCCTTTTAAGAAGTCACGACGTGTTACTGCACGGTTCATTAGTTTATCAAGAATTTTTGACATATTCTTGCCCCTTCCTTATGTGTATGACAAAATTCATTATAGCATAGACTTTGTCTTTTTTATGACACACTCAGAGGGTAAGTGTTACTTAGGTAACACTTACCTCTTTATTGTTACTTTTTAAACAAACTTTCTAGGTTATAAACTTTTTTTACACTGCCCATTTTATAAGCTTTTTTAGCTATCAATGTTTCAATAAAATTTATTAAAACTATAAAAGGCTTTAAGCCATCCATCCAACTATTCATGGACTTAAACCCACTTAAGGGGCTACTGATGGAAGACTACAGCAACTGAATGCACTAAAAATGCATTCTCCAATGCTATCAACCCAAAACCTAAAGGCAGTGACTTCAAATGAAGCCACTGCTTAGGTTTTTCGTGTTGCTATTTAATTTACTCTTTGTGTGCTTTAAAAGGTTACATGTACCCCTGTTTGGAACTTCTCGTCATCAATGACAACGGCTATGTTAAAGTCGCCTTTTACGCCTTCTTTCATCACGTTCATTTGTATTGTGCGTTTAAGCTCTGCTTGGAAGCTTGCAACACAGATGGCTGTGAAAGTTTTCTCAGTTGTTGGCACATAGTATTGGTAAGTTTTCTCTTCTCCTTCTAACAGAAGCATGACTAGTTGACCTTTTGCAAATTCTGCATTGAATACCAAACGATCAATCTCTTCTGTAAAATGTGCTTTATAGCTTTCTGGTACAAGGTTTCCTTCATCTTTAAGGTCTGGGATTTCTGTTAAGCATTCCTCTGTTACCCCAAGTGTTCCAAGAATTTCACCTTTACCTAATTCAAGATTTGTACCTCCATGGTAAAGTGGCATTTTTTCTGCACGGTAGTAATTACATGGCACTTGCATTTCAAACATGACTTGATCGTCTAAAATTTCTACAGTGATGGCGTTGCGTGTAATATTATCACTTTTTGATACTGCACTCTTCATAAGGTCTTCAGTTGGTTTCCCATCTTCCATAACAATCCCCCCTGAGTGTACAAGGTAATGTCCATCTGCATAGTACTCTACATTACAAATGTATGGAGAGAAGAATTCACCCCCACGCTCTTTACCATATTGCCATACTTGCTCAATAGTCCTGTTTTTTGTGTCAATTTTATAACGAACACCTCTTGAGTAGTTCTCACTATTTTTGATGTAGGCTTCTTTACGTTTGGCACGGTATTGACCATTATCAAAGCACATGACATCGCCTTCTGGTGTAATGAGGCATGCATGTTGTTCATATTGCCATTCAAAGTTCTCCCCTACTGGTGTAAAGAAGTATTTGTCTACTAATTCTTCTGGCCACCCTTCTGGATTTCCAAGAATCCAGTTCAGCTCACAGGTATCATAGTCCACATTGATGATTGCATCTTGATGTCTCCCTGAGAAGGAAAGGGAATTTGTCTTTTTGTCGTACCATACTGCATTGTTGTGGAACCAGTCATGTGCTGTCCAGCTTCCTGACTTACCTACTTCTTGTGAAAGCACACTTTGAATATCCCATTTTTTAATAATTTCTCCCGTATTACGATTTACAAGTACACAAAGGTCTTCAATAGTCCCTCTTGTGAAATCTTGTGTTAAGATCATAATATTCCCATCTTCCATTTCAAGTTGGTCATGGTGATACCCCCCTGGCAAACGGAATTCTTTGTACATTTTCCCTGCCATATCCATTTCTACAACCCCTGTAGTTGTATAAGGTTTTTCTAAGAAGCGTTGAGATCCAATAAGGAAGTGTCCATTTTGAATACGTTTAATATCAAATACAAAAGTATCTGCAAGGTACCAACGGCATTCCCCTTGATAATCATACGCTGCACAGTATGCTTTGCCTGTTGGGCTTACAAACATTAAATTGTCTTCCATATAGGCACTTGTTGTTTCTATTTTAGTAGGTTGCACTGCCATTGGATGTAGTGGGCTGGTTTCAATTTGGAAAGTATGTACTTCCCCTGTAGAAAGGCTTAATTCTACTGTATTATTGTATCCGCCATAAAGCCCAAGAACTGGCAAAATATGTGTTGTTGCTACTGGGTAAGTATGGCTGATGGTCCCTGCTGCTTCCTTCCCTTTTACAGCTACAGTTACAGCTACAGGTTCTTCTGTCTTAAATAGAACGACTGCGGCTAACGGAACTACATGATACGGATTTAATTTCACATAAGGCTGGTCATATGTGTATTTACCTGTCTCAAGTTCGGTAAGCATTGCTTGCTCATTTTCAAATTGTACATCAATAAGGTGTTGGATTTTTTTCATTTCAACTGACATTTTATTCTCTCCTTTATTCTCTGCTATTTAAATAATTTTTGTTTCACATTCATAGGCGGTAACTTTTCTTTTTCAAACATTTCCGTACGAACAGCTTTAAGTAATGTTACATCTGGACGATAAATGTATTTTAATACAAATACCAATCCAATAATTAAGGTCATTCCAAGTACAAGAGATACACCAAGATAAGTCATCTGATTGATGGCTATGCCAGAAATAGCTTCAAAGTGGCATACTTATCACCTGGTTTATAGCCAATTTCTTTAAATAAACCATAGAGAATCGGCCAGAATAAGAAGATCGCTGTATCTGTAGAAGTTAAAATATAAACACCTAAGAAAATTCCCAGTACCTTCATGCCCATCGGTGTAATAGGTTCAATAGGTACTAAATAGCCCATTCCAAACATAAGAAGTAGTCCAATACTACAATGTACTAAATATTTCACATTGATTTTACTTGAGGTCTTGACTTCAACACCCTTCATTTCTATCACTGCTTCATTTGACATATGATTCACTTCCTTTCTATTTGTTAAAAGAATATCATATCCAATTTTAAACACCACTAGTCTACGCTAACATTTTAAAATTTTTCAACAAAAATATATTAAAATACCTATATTTATATTATAATTTGAATAATAGCTACGATGTACACTTAACCTCTTCTAGTACATTATACTTTATCCAAACCTAGGCTACTTTTTGGATTGTTAATTTATTTACAACTTTTAACAGGAGGTATACGATGAATCAACTAGACGATCAACATTTCAAACTACTTTGCCAAGCTGGCACCCTTGAACATTTTCCTAAAGGTCATATTTTTTATGATGGCTATGAAAATCACGAATCCATTTACTGCCTCTTCGAGGGTCTATGTGCCTTAATGAGTCTAAAGGATTCAGGCAAAGAACATATTTATCACTATATCAAGGCTGGTAGTATTATCGGTTTTATTCCTGCCTTCTTAGCATACACAAATACAGAAGATACCTCTTCAGAAGCTTACTTCTTAATTAAAGCTAAAAGTGACTGTCAAGTCTTTCGTCTAGATAAGACTCTCTTTTTTGAGCTCATGCAAGCTCATCCCCAACTTTTAGAATTTGTTATGCTCTCTATGGCTAATATTTCACGTGACTTGCTCAAGCATTTTTATACTGCACAAGAAAGTAATGCTGCTTCAAAAATAGCCTTTACACTCCTGTCTTTAGCAGAGGCACATGAGGATTGTCGTATCCTACATAAAGAATTTAACTATCATGAGCTTTCAAAGTATTTGGGTATTCATCATGTCACCGTTACCCGTATCATGGGGTGTTTAAAAGATGAGGGTATTATCGTAAAAGTAGGGCACTCTATAAAAATTATTAATCAAGAAGCTTTAATGGACTATGCTCAAAGCAAGAAACTTTTACAATACTAAGACGTAAATCACATATTTTCTCATACTACTTATTATTCAAAGACATAAAAAGCGATAAGACTAACTATTTTCTTAGTCTTATCGCTTTTTTTTATACCGCTTGATCTATTTATTCTATTTTTACTATTTAATACTTTGTATAATGTCAATCATATCTGTAGGACTTAATCCCATAGTACTGGTAAGTGAGTAGCTGTAAGTACCATCTGACCAAGTTGCAACATAGATAGCCTCTAATGTTCCTTTTAAAAGTACATCACCTTCTTGTTCCTCTAAGCTTGCTTCGAGTTTAATAGGATACACATTATAGTCTCCACTTATATCCTCTTCCCCTTCACCCATCCGATAGGTTAAGGTATCAGCTTCGCTTGTATAGATGATTTCTGCGATTTTGCCCTCAATAACTGCCAATCTCTGACGTTCATAGCCTTCTATTCGTGTTGGAATCTTCAGTCCAAAGGGTGCAACACTTTTAAGCTGGTCAAGTGTTTGGACTTTTTTAATAGAGTTGGGCATACTTGTTCTACGCTCACCAACGTCCTCTCTCGATAGACTTTTTTTTGTTAAAAAGAATCCACCAAGTAAAGCAGATACGAGTAAGGCTTTCCCATTTTCCATAGAGTCCCTCCATTTTCTTTTGTCACCATCATTTTATTCCTGGCGCGTGTGTTAGGAGGCTTAGTTTTTTATTAAAATTTAAAGTCTGTATAAACTTTGTAACTTATTACTCAAATAGCATGGTTTTACCTGTTACACGAGACGCTTCTGCTGCAAAAGCTAATACGTGGCTTGCTACAGAAATTTGAATATCTGTGAGTTCTGTAGAGCGTTCACCTGTAGCAATGAGGCGGACAAAGTCACGCATGAGTCCTGTATCACCCCCACCATGTCCATTAACCACTGCGGATGGGTAAATAATATCTGTTTGCCCCGTGATAAAGTCATGAATTTCAATTTGTGGTTTGTTATCAAAAATGGCACGAAGCTCTCCTTGTGTTCCCATAATCTTAAGGGTACGTGTGAAGTCCTTTGTAAAGGCACACATGGTAAGAGATACCGTTACACCATTTTCAAAGTTTAGTGTAACAATTTGGTGATCAACTACATCATTGTCTGAATGGAATACACAACGTCCATAATCATTTTCTTTTAAAGCTGCTAAGACTTTTTCTGAGTTATTAGGTTCCATGCAGAAAGCACTTGCGCCCCACTTCTTCTCTGTCACATAAACTGTCGGTGCATCATATGGACACGTTGCACTATGAGGGCATCCATCTTGACAGCGCATTGTCGCCCCTTCTGGTGCATTTTTTGCTTTAAAGTAAGTTAACTCTCCAAATGAAGATACCTTTGTACAGCGACTTCCTATAAGCCATTGAATGATATCTAAATCATGGCAACATTTTGCTAAAATCATAGGTGTACTCGTCTTGCTGTTTCCCCAATTCCCGCGAACAAAACTATGAGAATAATGGATGTGATTAACATTTTCATTATGATTCATCGCTACAACTTGCCCAATACGCCCTCCATCTAAAAGCTTCTTAATCGTTTTAAATAACGTGGTATAGCGAAGCACATGGCATACAACGACATGTAAGTCTTTTTCAGTGGCTTTATCGGCAATAGCTACACATTCCTCTTCTGTCGGTGCGATAGGTTTTTCTAAAAGTAAGTGATACCCTTGTTCTAAAGCCATCATGGCAGGTTCAAAGTGCATTTGATCTTGCGTACAAATCATAGCTGCATCTGCAAACTTAGGTAACTCTAAAATTTGCTCCCAAGACTCAAAACAGTGTGCCTCATCAATTTGATATTTTTCTTTTAAGAACTCGCGACGTTCTTTGATGGGCTCTGCAACCCCTACAATTTTAAATTCATGAGGATGACTTACCGCGTAAGGCGCATAAGCAAATCCTCCTCTTAAGCCACCCCCGACAATAATAGCAGTTACTTGTCTCATTAGTTTTCTCCTTAATAATAACGTTAGTTTAAATTTTTACTTAAATATATTTATAATTTAATCTTTTACATTAAAATACCATAAATAATAGTCTTTTACAAATATTTTTTCTCTTATTATAAATTTTTCTTTGCCTCTCCTCTTACATACCCTATTCCCTTTAGGACTATCCCCTCAGTCACAGCCTAGTGAACAAAAAAAAGAGATACCTAAGGTATCTCTTTTCAACGTCTTATCATACAGTATTGCACCATATGCTCATAATTAATTTCTTCTACAGTTTCAAACTGAAAATGTCTATATAGATTAATATTATCCGCATTTTGTGTTTCTAATGTAAGTGGTAAGTTTCTATTCTTTGCCTCTTGAATGGCATAGTCTACAAGGATTTTTGCTTTACCCAGTCCACGGTATTCTCTTTGGACAGCTAATAAATCCAGATGGATATAGTCTCCTTCTACTTTTTGATGAATCCACTCCGAAGACATATGTCGAACAGTCTTTAACATGCGACAAATATCATCTACTTTAACAAATCTCAAAAAATCTGTTAATTTACAAGTCGCATAAAATAGGTCTCTATAATAGACTGACCTACTTGTAAAACGTTCTTCATAATAAATGTAGGCAATAGCCGTCATATCTTCTGAGGTTGTCACTAACTCTCCATATTTACCAAATATATCTAAATACAATTTAAAAAAGACTTCTAAAGCCTCTAATCTTGTTTCATCATTTGGAAAGATATAAACATAAAGCGGATCATCATAAAATGCATCTGCAAATAAATGTGCAATGCGTTTTCTAGTTAAGTTGTTTTGTTTAATCCTAATTAAAATAATATTCACCTTCTAAAATAGATTCATAATATAGACTGCACTAACGGCCACAATCGACACTTGAAGTAAACTTCCACCCAAAAAGGCAAGGCCTATGCTTATCCCTGCACCTACTATACCACTTAATAAGCTTCCTGTCGAACTAAAAATAGCTGGAAATGTCATGGCAGCTAATACGGTATAGGGCACATAGTATAAAAAGGATTGCAGAAATTTGGACTGTATTTTCTTTTTCATTAAGATAAGAGGGATCGCTCTTGGTAAATAGGTTACAAGAGCCATGACCCCTATTGCCAATAATATGTACATTATGTAAAATCCTCCTCTTTAATTGGAAATAACCATGCACTTGCACTACTACCTAGTAATGTAATAATAATAATTTTCCAACCCTCTGTTAAATTGCGTAAAAACGGTACAAAATGTAAACTGATACTGATTAAAATTGTAAACAGCACCACAATTCGTACAGCCTTAACTTTTTTCATCCCAGGTATAATGAGGGCGATAAACATAGCATATAAGGCAATACCCATAGCCTGTTGGAGACTAAAGGGTAAAAGTGAAGAAGCATATGCACCACAAAAGGTTCCTAGAATCCATCCTATATACGGTCCTACAATAATCCCTAACATATGTAGAAAAGGAATCTCTTTCTTTTCCAATGAAGCAAGTGCAAAGGTCTCATCAGTAATTCCAAATGCTAAGATTAATTTTTTAACTAAGCTCATTGATTCAAGCTTTTGACTAATAGCTAAGGACATGAGCATATAACGTATGTTAATCACAAAGGTTGTTACCGCAATCTCCAATAGTGGACCACCCACTAGCATCAGCTGGGTTCCTGCAAATTGGCCTGCTGATGTAAAATTGGTTAAGGATATAAAGGCTGCTGTTAAAGGGCCTACTCCCCCTGAAGCTGCCATAATCCCAAAAGTAAAAGCGACAGGGAAATAACCTAGTGCAATAGGCATAGCCTTCCTAAGTCCTGAATTAAAAATCTCTTTCTTATCCATTTTTCATACTCCCCAACATAATCTCAGGTTCTTCTTCTGTAAACATTATGTATAAAATGAAAACTGCCTGTAGTCTATTATAGATAATAGGGCTGTCGTAAGTTCGCCTCATAAGACGTACTTTTTACAACAGCCCTATATTGTATAACTATCCTAACTTTATGCTATAACCCTAAAGTTTATGCACAAAATTTATTCTGTAACAGTTTCTTCACGTTTTGCTTTTTCAAGTAAAACTTTTCTTGAAAGGTTCACACGACCTTGTTTATCAATTTCCATAACTTTAACTTGGATCATATCCCCTACTGCTACCACATCTTCCACCTTCTCTACACGTTCATGTGCAAGTTGGGAAATGTGTACTAAACCTTCTTTACCTGGTAACATTTCTACGAAAGCACCGAAGTTCATAAGTCTCACAACTTTAGCATTGTATACTTCTCCCACTTCGATATCTTTAGCAATACCTTGAATAATTTCAATTGCACGTGCTGTTTTATCTGGATCTGTTCCACAGATGAACACACGTCCATCATCTTCAATATCAATTTTAACACCTGTTTCATCAATGATTTTGTTAATCATTTTACCTTTTGGTCCAATAACCTCACTGATTTTTTCAGGATTAATTGTGATTTGAATAATTTGTGGTGCATAGGGTGAAAGTTCTTCACGTGGTGCAACAATAGCTGGCGCCATAATTTCATCTAAGATGTAAAGACGTGCTTTTTTTGTTTGCTCGAAAGCTTGACGAATAATTTCTGGTGTTAACCCTTGGATTTTCATATCCATTTGGATTGCTGTAATCCCTTTATGTGTGCCACCCACTTTAAAGTCCATGTCGCCGAAGAAGTCTTCTAAGCCTTGGATATCAGTAAGCATAACGAAATCATCATCTGTATCTCCTGTTACAAGACCTACTGAAATCCCTGCAACTGCTGATTTAAGTGGTACACCTGCTGCCATAAGAGAAAGTGAAGATGCACAAATACTTCCTTGTGAAGTTGATCCGTTTGAGCTTAATACTTCTGAAACAGTACGGATTGCATATGGGAATTCATGCTCTGATGGTAATACTGGTAAAAGTGCACGTTCTGCAAGGGCACCATGTCCAATTTCACGACGGCCTGGTGCACGTGGTGATCTTGCTTCCCCTACTGAATAAGGTGGGAAGTTGTAGTGGTGCATGTAACGTTTAGATACTTCTAATTCATCTAAACCATCTAAAGTTTGTGTATCTGCTAAAGGTCCTAATGTTGTAAGTGTTAATACTTGTGTTTGACCTCTTGTAAACATCCCTGAACCATGTACACGTGGTACTAAATCGATTTCAGCTGTAAGTGTACGGATTTCATCAAGTGCACGACCATCTGGACGTTTGTGCTGTTTTAAAATCATACGACGTACTGTTTTCTTTTCAAAGTTGTAGAAAGCTTCGCCTAAGTATGCAAGCGCTTCTTCTTTGCCTTGTGCAGTAAGTTTTTCAATCACTTCGTCTTTTAATACTTTAAGTTGTGCTTCACGTACTTGTTTGTCATCAGTGAAAACCGCAGTTTCCATACGTTCATCACCTATTACAGCGATAATTTCTTTTTGAATCTCTTCTGGTACTGTAGTTGTTGTATAACTTTCTTTCTTAGCTTTACCACAGTCTGCTTTTACTTCATTAATGAAAGTAACGATTTCTTGATTCACTGCGTGTGCTTTCATAATGGCTTCAAACATTACATGATCAGCTACTTCATTAGCACCAGCTTCAATCATCATCACTTTTTGACTTGTTGAAGAAACGGTTAAGGCTAAATCACTTACTTCTCTTTGTGCAGAAGTTGGGTTGATGATGAGTTCACCATCTACTAAGCCTACTTGTACAGACCCTACTGGACCTGCAAATGGAATATCTGAAATGTCTACTACAAGTGATGCAGCAATCATTGCTGTAACTTCTGGGCTACAGTCTTGGTCTACAGACATAACTGTTGTTGTAAGTACAACATCATTGCGGTAGTCTTTTGGGAAAAGTGGACGCATAGGACGGTCAATAACACGTGATGTAAGAATCGCACGCTCTGAAGGACGTCCCTCACGTTTAATATATCCACCTGGGATTCGCCCTACTGCATAGAATTTTTCTTCATAGTTTACACTAAGAGGGAAAAAGTCAATCCCCTCTTTTGGTTCTTCACTGGCTACAACAGTTGCAAGAATAGTTGTTTCACCATAACTTACTAAAGCACTTCCATTAGCAAGGCCAGCCATTTTACCGATTTCCACTTTAAGTGGTCTACCTGCTAGTATAGTTGAATAATTTTTTATCATAACAATACCCCTTTCGATTGTTACGAGGCATTTCACATCGCTTGCGCAATCTTATAAATGCTTAGCTCTTATTTGCATAGATCCTTGCAGACTGTAAAACAGCTTATAGGCTTTCATATATAGCATCCCCTAAGAACTTGTAACATTGCACAATAAGTATGTGTACGCCTCGTCTATATTACAAAAAGGGCGGAAACCTCCGCCCTGTCCTGTCAAAGTTATTATTTTCTGATTCCTAATTCTTTGATGATTGCACGGTATCTTTCGATGTCGTTTCTTACTAAGTAATCTAAAAGACCTCTTCTTTTACCAATCATTAAGAATAAACCACGACGTGAGTGGTGATCTTTTTTGTGTGTACGTAAGTGATCTGTTAAGTGATTGATTCTTTCTGTAAGAAGCGCGATTTGAACTTCTGGAGAACCAGTATCGTTAGCAGTTCTTGCGTGTTTTTGCATAATTTCTTGTTTTAATTCTTTAGTCATTTTGACTTCCTCCTAAGATTGTAAGTGTTCCGTTTACTAAGATAAAGGTCGGAGTGTCCAAAATCTGAGTAACGGTCTAAATCCTTAATTAGTATAGCATACAGGCTGTACGTTGTAAACTACTTCTGCATGTTCCTTAAAAATATTCTTACTTGTTCAGTATCAGTAGCTATCTGGCGTGAAAGGGCTTCAATATTTTCAAACTTTCTTTCTGCACGAATAAATCGGTGGAAGGAAACTTCTATTTCCGCTCCGTACAAATCCCCTTCAAAATCCATAAGATGGGTCTCTATCATTTTCATACTCCCACCTACTGTTGGGTTATACCCTACATTAGTTATACCCATATATTGATGATTATATACTTTTACTGTTGTTGCATAGACACCATTGGGCGGATGAATACGGTCAGGGTCTGCAATCATGTTTAAAGTTGGAAAACCTATCGTACGTCCAATCTTTCTACCATGAACCACTGTACCTACTACTGTATAAGGATGTCCCAAAAGTTCCTTGGATTCTTCCATCTTTCCTTCACTAATGAGCCTTCTAATATGGGTACTTGAAATCACTTCCCCTTCTATTTTAACAGTATCCACTACAATAATTTCTACATCATACTTTTCACCTAATGCACGCATACAAGCCACATTTCCAGTTTTTCCTTTACCAAAGAAATAATTGCTGCCAATCACAATGGCATGAACATGAAGCTTATCTAACAGTACTTCTTTAAAAAACTGTTCTGGACTGATTGATGCAAACGCGTTATTAAAAGGATACTCGATAAATACATCCATTCCTTCTTCTTTAATCCTATGTTTGCGGTCTTGTCTAGACATAACAAGAGGCTTAGGTTGATTTCCTAATACCCATGTAGGATGTGGATAAAAGGAAAGTGCAACAGCTAAAAGATGTTTTTCTTTAGCTAATCTTTTAGCTTCTTGCAAAAGTTTTTGATGACCTTTATGTACACCATCAAAGTTTCCTAATACAACCACACTTTCTTTTTCAAGTTCTAGTGTTGTTTCCCCACACTTGTATTGCACAGTCCCACCTCCTTTTAGCACAAAGTGTGCTATAAAATCATTACATAAAGTTTCTTTCCATCGTAAGTTGTTGTTTCTGTTTGTCTATTGTATATAGTCCGATAAACTTCTCGGCTTCATCGTAAACACGTACAAAAGCTACATCCTCTTCTGGTAAGGTATGCACTGCTTCAAAACGTACTGGATTGCCATTATAAAGTATTTTGTTATATGCTTCTTTAATCGTGACAGCTGGATACGTTTTAAACAGCTCTTCTATCGTATGCACATAAGGCGTTATAATCTCCTTATAAGCTTCTAATTCCTTAAGGGTTATACTTTTGGAAAGTTCAAAATGCCCTACTCTTGTACGGAGCAAAGATTCCATATAAGCACCGCAGCCAAGCTTTCTTCCAATATCTGTGCAAAGGGTACGAATATAAGTTCCTTTAGAGCAGTCAACACGTATTTTAAAGGATGTTTCATCAATCCATTCTAAAAGTTCACATCCTAAAATAGTCACTTCTCGACTTGGACGATCTACTACAATACCTTTACGAGCTAATTCATAAAGGCGTACACCATTCACTTTAATGGCAGAGTACATGGGTGGAATTTGGGTATATGCCCCTTCAAAGCTCTTTACCACTTCTAGTACTTGCTCTGGTGTTACATTCACAGGAAAAGTCTCTAAAATCTCACCCGATGCATCTTCCGTTGTGGTATATGCCCCAAGACGTACAACAGCTTCATAGCATTTATCTGCATCCGTTAAATAAGGCACAACCTTAGTTGCTTTTCCAATGCAAAGAGGGAGTACCCCTTCTGCATCAGGGTCTAATGTTCCAGTATGCCCTATTTTACGCTCACGTAAAATACCACGTGCTTTGGCTACTACATCATGAGAAGTAAAGCCCTTTTCTTTATAAATATTAATGATACCACTTAGCATAAACATCCTCTTTCTAGCTGTTTATCAATTCTTTCATTTTATCTTTAACTTGCTCAGTTACTTTGTCCAGTGTTCCAGTTAAAGTGGCTCCTGCCGCTAAAACATGTCCCCCACCACCCAATTGACTACAAAAGTTTGCCACATCATAAGGTGGGTTCGCACGCATGCTTAGCTTATAGTTGTTCTCACCTTTAGGGTAAATAAAAGCTATTACCTCTACCCCTTCAATGTTTTTCAAATAGCTTACAACACCATCTAAGTCCTCTTTAGTCGCTCCACTGGCTTCAAATTCTTCTAAGCTCAACGTTGCTAAATATAATTCTTGTTCATGGACACTTTGCAAATGGCTTACTGCCATACCTTGCAACTTAATGGTCGCTAGCGATTTTTCATGAATCAACTTACGATACAACGTCGATGCATCAAAATCTAGTGCCATTAACTTAGCGGCTGCTAAATGCGTGCTTGGTGCAGTACAATTATGCATAAATCCACCCGTGTCTGTTACAAGACCAGTGTAAAGAGCTTGTGCAAGTGCTATATTAAGTGGCACTGCTAATACCTCTACAAGTTGATAAATTATTTCACAAGTTGATGATGCTTCTTTTTGCACATGATTATAGCTACCATAAAGAGTATTAGTCGTATGATGGTCTATATTAATCGTTACACGTGCAGCTTTAAAGTAAGTGTCATACCCTACTAGTCGGTCTACATCCCCACAGTCTAACGCAATAAATGTATCCGCTGGTTCTTCTAAACATATTGCCCAATTACAAGTTTCTAATAAGTACTCAAACTTTCTAACGGGTTCTTCTAAAAGAATGGTATAGCGCTTACCAAGTAAAGCACAAATTTGCCCCATAGCCACCATAGCCCCGATGGCATCACCATCGGGGTTTATATGTGCACTTATGGTGAGATGGGTGGCCGTATTAATCGCTTCGATAATTTGACCAAATTTCATCTTAGTTATGACCCTTTACAGCTTCTTCAATCAGCTTAGACATTTTCATACCATAAGCAATTGTCTCATCTAATTTAAAAATAAGCTGTGGGGTAGCACGTAAATTAATACGTCTTGCAATTTCTTTACGAAGGAATCCTCCCGCTGCTGTAAGTCCAGCGATGGCTTCTTCTTTCTTATCTTCTTGTAATACACTAATAAACACTTTAGCATATTTCAAGTCATTCGTTGTTTCTACATCCATAACAGAAACCATAGCTCCAGATACACGAGGATCTTTAATTTCTGTACGTACAAGTTCTGAAAGTTCTTTGCGAATTGCTTCGTTTATCTTGATGATACGTTGACTAGCCATTTATCTATACACTTCCTATCTTGGGATCTCTTCCATGATGAAGGCTTCAGCAATGTCACCTTCTTTAATATCATTGAAGCGTTCAAACATAAGACCACATTCGTAATTTGTATTTACTTCTTTTACGTCATCTTTGAAACGTTTAAGAGATGCAAGCTTACCTTCATATACAACAATACTGTCACGAACGATACGGATACCACTATGGCGCGCTACTTTACCATCTAATACATAACCACCTGCAACTGTACCTACTCCAGATACTTTGAAAGTTTGACGAATTTCAATGTGTCCTGTTACTTTTTCAACGAATTCTGGGTCTAACATACCTTTCATCGCAGCTTTAATATCTTCAATGGCATTGTAGATAACGCGGTATAGACGAATATCAATTTCTTCACGGTCTGCTATTGCTTTTGTTGCAGTATCAGGTCTTACATTGAAACCGATAATGATAGCACCTGATGCAGATGCAAGCATTAAGTCAGACTCTGTGATCGCACCTACTGCACCATGGATGATGCGAATACGTACATCTTCATTTGAAAGACGTTCTAAACTTTGTTTAACCGCTTCTACAGAACCTTGTACGTCTGCTTTAACGATTATGTTAAGCTCTTTCATTTGACCTTCTTGAATTTGGTTGTAAAGATCATCTAAAGATACTTTTTGTTGTGATTGGCCAAGAATTTGTAATCTGCCTTGTGCTTTTACTTTATCAGCAGCTTGACGAGCTTGTTTGTCACTATTTGCCACGTAGAACATATCCCCAGCAATTGGCACTTCTGAAAGACCTAAAATTTCTACTGGTGTAGATGGACCTGCTTTTTTCACTTGACGGCCTTTATCATCTACCATCGCACGGATACGGCCATAAGCAGTACCTGCTACAATTGGATCTCCTACTTTAAGCATACCACGTTGTACAAGTACAGTTGCAACTGGTCCACGGCCTTTATCAAGTTGAGCTTCAATGATAGTACCACGTGCTTTACAGTTAGGATTTGCTTTATAGTTGTTCATTTCTGCAACTAAAAGAACCATTTCAAGTAAGTTTTCTAAACCTTCACCTTTAAGTGCTGATACAGGTACACAAATTGTTTCCCCACCCCAGTCTTCTACTAAAAGACCTTGATCAGCTAACTCTTGTTTAACACGGTCCGGATTCGCACCTGGTTTATCCATTTTGTTAACTGCTACAATGATTTCGATGCCTGCAGCACGTGCATGGTTAATCGCTTCAATTGTTTGAGGCATAACCCCATCATCCGCTGCTACTACTAAAATAGCGATATCTGTTACTTGAGCACCACGCATACGCATTGCTGTGAAAGCCTCATGTCCTGGTGTATCAAGGAAAGTGATCTTTTTGCCATTTAATGTAACTGTTGAAGCACCAATATGTTGTGTAATACCACCAGCTTCTCTTGTTGTTACATGTGTTGAACGAATTGCATCAAGAAGTGATGTTTTACCATGGTCAACGTGTCCCATTACTACCACAACTGGAGATCTTGATTCTAACTCTTCTTCTCTATCTTCAACTTCTTTGAAGATTTCTTCAAGTAAGTCTTTTTCTTCTTCTTGTTCAACGATGATATCGAATTCTTCAGCTACTTGAGCAGCCATTTCAAAATCAATTTCTTGGTTGATTGTAGCCATTGTACCTTTTTTCATAAGGTGTTTGATAATCTCAATTGCTGGCATATCTAATTTTTCTGCAAAATCACGAATACTAATACTTGCAGGGATTTCAATTACTTTAATTTCATCATTTACATTTTTTGTGTTTTCATTGTCAAATTTTTGTTGTCCCATATTTCCTGCCTTTTCTACCTTTTTATTTTTATTTTTCTTCTTATTCTTGCCTTTAGTAGATTTCACTTGATGTGTTAAATCAGGTCTACTATACGTTTTATTGGTTTGTGGGGTTGTTTGCTGCTTAGATGGTGATGTTGGCATGTTTTCTTGTATTGTTTCAACTTTTTTAGCCGTTTCAAGTTTAGATAATGTAGGTGTAGGTAGCTTAATGACTTTGTTAACATCAACTTCTTTATCTTTAGTTTCTTGCTTGTAGTATTCCATGATTAGATTCACTTCATTCTCTTGCAAAGAACTCATATGGCTATGTACATCAAAACCATATTGTTTTAATTGATCAAGGATTTCCTTTGTACTCTTGTTAAGTTGTTTCGCAATTTCATAGACTCTCACTTTTGACATGAATCCACCTCCATAAACAATTACGTTTTATCCATCACTTTTTATCATGTCAGTTATCTTCTCCGCCAATTTTTCGTCTTTTATTCCAATAACCACTCGGGTTTCTTTTCCAAGCATTCTACCTAGTTCATTACGATCGCCCCATACAAAATAGGGAATCGCACGATAGCTACATTTGTCACTAAATAATTTTAGCGTATTTTTTGAAGCATCTTCTGTTACAATAACCAGCTTAACTTGTTCACTCATTACCGCTTGCTTCACTGCAAACTCACCTGATATAAGCTGTCTTGCTTTTTGACACAGACCAATTAATTGATAAATTCTTTGATTATTCATTTGCTTCAAACTCACTTTTTAGTTGATTATAAATTTGCTTATCAACGCTCATTTTATAAGAGCGTTCAAGCCCTTTATTTTTCTCAGCTTGGGTGAGACAATTGATGTTTTTACAGATGTATGCCCCTCTTCCTGGCTTTTTACCTGTAAAATCAAGTGAAAAGTTTCCTTCACTGTCTCTGACAATACGTATCATTTCACGTTTATCTTTCATTTCACCGCAACCTGTGCACTTACGTAAAGGAATTTTTTTCGCTTTCATCATTAGATCTCTTCACCCTCACTTGGTTCTGGTTGGCTTTTAATATCTATTTTCCAGCCTGTTAACTTCGCTGCAAGACGAACATTTTGTCCACCTTTACCAATAGCTAAAGTCAAGATGTTTTCTGGCACAATAACTTTTGCACTTCTTTCTACACCACGCTCTGTTTCTGTCTCTTCTAAAGCAACTTCTAACACTTTAGCTGGACTAAGTGCAGCTTCGATAAACTCTTTTGGTTCTTCACTCCAACGTACAACGTCAATTTTCTCACCGTTTAACTCTTCTACCACTAAGCTAATACGTTTACCTTTTTCACCAACACATGCACCAACTGGGTCAACAGCTGGATCATTTGAGTGTACAGCGATTTTTGTACGAGAGCCTGCTTCTCTTGCAATACTTTTAATGACAACAACGCCTTCTTTAATCTCTACAACTTCTTGTTCGAAAAGACGTTTTACAAGATCTGGATGTGTACGAGATACACCAACCTGTGGGCCACCTTTTTGTTTAGCATCTGGACGTTGTTCGTTTTTATTGAAGTCTTTTACATTAAGCAATAAGAAAGCTTTTTGTGGAAGGCCTTCTTGTTCACCCATAATACCTTCAAAAGTCTCATTTGGCATTGCTTCTGTAAGTGGAAGAGATGCTTCAGCATGTTCAAGTTGTACGATAAAACCATTTTTATCTTTTCTTAACACTTGGCCTTTTACTAAGTCATTCAGCTTCACGCTGTATTCGTTAAATACCATTTCACGTTCAGCTTCTTTGATTTTTTGAATAACAACTTGTTTTGCATTTTGAGCTGCAATACGTCCGAAGTTTCTTGGTGTAATCTCTACGTCTACAACGTCATCTACACTAATAACAGGATTAATCTTTTTCGCTTCAGATACACCAATTTCAGCAATATCTACTATTATTCCTTCATCTTCCACTACTTTTTTAACAGAGTAAACTTTTACATCCCCTGTTTCTTCATTAATATCCACGCGAATAATAGGTTTAATAGCGCCTACGTTGCCAAAATGCTTTTTACAAGCTGCTTCGATGGATTGACGGATCGCATCAAATAATCTCTCTCTATTAATTCCTTTTGACTTAGCAATTTGGTCAATTGCTAACATAAAATCTTGATTCATGGTAATCCTCCTCTAATGCCCTACTTTAAAATAAAATAGCCAATCTTACACTGACTACATTCTTCATTGGAATTTCAATTGTTTCCCCATCTTCGTCACAAATGGTAAGTGTTTCTTCTGTTTTATTAATAAGTTCACCTTGAAGGCTTTTTTGTTTATTAATAGGTGTATAAAGCTTTACATCCACGACTTCTTCTTTGAAACGTTCGAAGTCTTCTGCTTTCTTAATGATGCGGTCAAGACCTGGTGAGCTTACTTCTAACATATAAGCTGGCTCAATAGTATTTTTTTCATCTAATATAGCTTCAATAGCACGACTTGTTAGGCGACAATCTTCAATATTTACGCCACCTTCTTTATCAATGTAAATACGAAGATAATAGGAAGGTCCTTCTTTTACGAACTCTACATCTACAAGTTCATAATTGAAGTCTGCAAGAATTGGCTCAAGATAAGTAGTCACTTCATCTACTATTTGTTTTTTGTTCATACTAATCATCCTCTCATACAAATAGTTTGACTTATTCTGGGTGAACTATTCATTTTGTTAAGAAAAGTTTACCCAAGCATATAGAAAGAGTGGGCGATTAACCCACTCTTTCACGTCACAATAATATATACTACAAAAAGTATAACCTCTTTTTATGTAAAAATCAAGACTCTATTCAAAATAAAGTCTTGTATAAAAACACTGAAGTCTTTACTCTTTACAGGTGTTATAGCAATTCTTCAAGTTCTTGCATAAAGGTTTCAATTAATACATCTTCTGGAACTTTACGGATAATTTGACCCTTTTTGAAGATGAGTCCTTCTCCTTTACCCCCTGCAATACCAATGTCTGCTTCTCTTGCTTCTCCCGGCCCATTGACTACACACCCCATGACTGCAATACGCAATGGTTTTTTGATATGTGCAGTACGTTTTTCTACTTCAGTAGCCAGACCAATTAAGTCTACATTGGTACGTCCGCATGTTGGACAAGAGATGATTTCTACACCAAAATTACGAAGCTCTAGAGATTGTAACACTGTTTTTGCACAAGTAATTTCCTCTATTGGATCATCCGATAAAGAGACACGTATTGTATCACCTATACCACGAGATAAAATAGCCCCTAGTCCAACAGATGATTTGACAGTCCCTTTATATAAAGTTCCTGACTCTGTAATCCCTACATGTAAAGGATATTTATAATGGGCTGCAAATAAATTATAAGCTTCAATCGCTAATGGAACTGTGGATGCTTTTAAAGAGACTACAATATCTTGGAAATTCATCTCTTCTAAAATATCAATATGCTTCTTGGCACTTTCCACCATGGCTTCTGCACACACCTTACCGTATTGCTCAAGCAAACTTTTTTCTACTGAACCTGAATTTACCCCAATACGGATAGGAATGTGATATGCCTTAGCTTTTTCTACTACTATTCTTACTTTTTCCTCATCTCCAATATTACCCGGATTAATGCGCAATTTATGAATACCATTTTCCATAGCCATAAGTGCTAAGCGATAATCAAAATGAATATCTGCTACAAGTGGAATATGAATACGTTTTACAATTTGTTCGATACTTTTTGCTGCTACTTCATCCGGAACAGCCACACGTACAATTTCACAGCCCGCCTCTTCTAATCTAAGAATTTGATTTACTGTAGCCTCTACATCATGAGTCTTAGTATTGGTCATTGACTGAATGGCCACAGGTGCACCACCACCCACAAGTACGTTACCTATTTTAATTTGTCTTGTCTGTTCTCTTGTATACATTATCCAAACACCCTTCTTAAGTCATTAAAGAGTACGAATACCATAAGCACCATCAAGAGAATAAAGCCAATAGTATGCACCATATTCTCTTTTTCTGGATCTACAGGTTTACGTCTAATCATTTCTATGATGCTAAACACAATACGTCCACCGTCTAAGGCCGGCAAAGGTAATAAGTTAAATACTGCCAAGTTTGCAGAAAGAATACCTGCTAGTTGTACAAGTGTCATAACTGCAGTCATCAAACTCTGCTTCATGCCTTCATTCCACATTTCTGAGCTAATCTGTACAACACCTACTATACCTGCTAAATCTTGTACAGGCACTTCGCCTGTAATAAGCATGACAAAAGTTTGAGCAATCTGTACCACTACCATCACACTATCTCTTAAGCCACCCCATACAATTTCTGTAAACGTAGCAGGTGCTTTACCTGGTCTAAAGCCATACATATAGCGTCCCGATTCAACCTCTTTAGGTTCAATATTTAAAGTGCGTACTTGTTTATTGGCATCCACCACTTGGAAAGTATGGGCGTCTTTAGCTATCCCTAGCTGCTCCTTAATTTCTGCAAAGTTTTTAGTAGGTGTACCGTTGATTGATACAATAGTCTCACCGACTTGAATGCCTGCTTGATGTACAGGTGAATTGGGTTCAATAAAAGAAACCGTATTACTTGCTGTTCCAGCATAACCAATAATCGTTGCAAAGATTACCCAAGCAAGTAAAAAGTTCATTACTGCTCCAGCAATAAAAATAATAAATTTTTGCCAAGGCTTTTTATTCATCATGGAGTCTTCCTCGTAGGAATCCCCACCTTCACCTTCTATAGCACAAAATCCCCCTAAAGGTAATGCTCGTATAGAATAGAGTGTGTCACCACGTTGAATGCCAAATAATTTAGGGCCCATCCCTATGGCAAATTCATTTACACGTACTTTGAAAAAACGCGCTGCTAAAAAGTGCCCTAATTCATGGATTAAAACAATAAGGGCAAACATTAACACAATCATAATGATTTTGCTCACTGTTTTTGTACCTCCTGTCTACTCATTACTCTCGCCCATTCATCTATCCCTATAATTTCATCAAGGCTTGGTCTATTTATACATATGTGCTTTGCCATAACTTCATGAATAATACTTGGAATTTGTAAAAAGTTAATTTGCTTCTTTAAAAAAGCATCTACTGCTACTTCATTCGCAGCATTGAGTACGGCTGGCATAGTCCCCCCAACGACCAACGCATCATAGGCAAGCCCTAAACATGGGAATAAATCTTTTTTAGGTGGATCAAAGGTAAGCTTAGATAATTTTGCAAAGTCCAGTGGATGCACACAAGGAGTTGGTTTACGCTCTGGATAGTAAAGGGCATAAGCAATAGGATGCATCATATTAGGCAGCCCCATTTGAGCCATTGTAGAACCATCTTTGTATTCCACCATAGAATGGATAATACTTTCACGATGGACAATCACATCTATTTGCTCAGGTGTTACATCAAATAAATGTTTAGCCTCTATGACCTCTAATCCTTTATTCATTAAACTAGCAGAATCAATCGTAATTTTACTTCCCATACTCCAGTTCGGATGCTTCAAAGCAGCTTCTACTGTCACATCTTGGAGCATCTCTTGGGTATAGTCTCTAAAAGGACCACCTGAAGCTGTTAAAATAAGTTTTGAAACGGCATGGTGCTCATTCCCGCGTAAACATTGAAAAATAGCACTATGCTCACTATCTACAGGTAAAATGGATACCCCATAGTCTCTAGCCGCTCCCATTACTAATTCGCCTGCTGTAACAAGGGTTTCCTTATTTGCTAAGGCAATAGTCTTGCCCTTTTTAATAGCCTCTATCGTTGGAATAAGCCCAATCATGCCGACGACAGCTGTCAATATACTATCGGCTTCATCCATCGTTGCCACAGCAATAAGCCCTTCCAGCCCTGATACTACTTCAACCAGTAGCCCCTGTGCTTGTACACGATTTTTAAGTTCTGAAGCTTTCTTTTCATCCATAACACAGACCAACCTTGGATGAAACATATTAATTTGCTGTTCTAACAAATTAATATTTCGATGTGCGCTAAGACCTACGATCTCTAAAGAAGGATCACTGGCAACTACTTCAAGTGTTTGTGTGCCTATAGAACCAGTAGAACCTAAAAGTGCAATTTTCTTTATCATATCTTGATTAACTCCTCTTCTATATTGCCCGTTAAGCAATCAAATTAAGCCCTACTATACATTCTAATGCAATGGCAATAAATGGGGCAACAAATAAAATGCTATCAAATCGGTCTAGCACCCCACCATGACCTGGAAAAATATAACCAAAGTCTTTTACATCTAAAGTCCGCTTAATAGCTGATGCAGCTAAATCACCAAATTGGGAAAGAATTGCACTTACAAAGACAATACCTACAATAAAAATAACTTTTTCACCCATTTCAGGATAAGCAAATTGGGTGTAGCTTACTGTGTAAATATAGGCAATAATACCTGAACCTATAGCCCCACCAATAGCACCTTCTATTGTCTTTTTAGGACTTAATATAGGCGCTAACTTATGCTTACCACAGAGTTTACCTGTGAAATAAGCACATGTATCACTTCCCCAAGCGCTAATAAAAATAAGCCACACAAGGAAATCGCCATATTCTGCGCCACGAATCATTAATATGAAACTAAGTAAAAGGCCAACATAAAGTGGAGCAAATAAAGTAAGTGCAACATCCACAATGTTATGTTTAGGATAAGTGAGCACCATACCTATTAAGAGTATGATTAAGGAAACACTTGTAAAAATGCCAAAGTGTTTCATCATCCATTCGTACGTACAGAAAAAGATAAGTCCTATGCCATAGCCTAACCATTTAATAGGTTTATATTTTTTTTCAGTAACTTGATAAAATTCATGCATACCAATCAAGGCGACTATCCCCCCTACAATCTGCAAAGTAGGATTGCCTAAAGCTATGAGTAAAATAACAAAAGGTATACCAATGACAGCTGTTAATACTCTTTTAAGCATAACACTTCCTCCTATTCACTTTGACCAAATCGTCTTTTACGATTACTATACTCCAAGAGGGCAAGGTCAAATGCTTTTACTGTAAAGTCTGGCCATAAACAATTTGTAAAGTAAAACTCACTGTAGGCTAATTGCCATGGTAGATAGTTACTTGTACGCATTTCTCCACTTGTACGAATCATTAAGTCCGGATCCGGTATCCCTGCAGTATCTAAAAACTGCTCAAAATAAGTTTCATCCACATCCTCTGCTTTTAAACCCTTTTGTTGCAATGCCATTATCATCTTGCGACTTGCACGAATGAGTTCATCTCGTCCACCATAATTAATAGCAATGTTAATACAAATACCTGTTTTATCTTTTGTAAGCGTCTCTAGCTGTTCAATTTGTCCCCTAATATCTTCTGGTAATCCATGACGATCCCCTATGACATGAAAACAAGCATTTTTACGCTTAGCTTCTTTAATATGTTGTTTTAAATATTGACGCAGTAGATTCATGAGCCCCTCTACTTCATCTTGTGGTCTTTTCCAATTTTCTGTAGAAAAAGCATACAATGTCACATATTCAATCCCCAAACTTTCAGCGTGCTGAGTAATCTTTTTGACAACATCAGTGCCTTTCTTATGACCTTCATTGCGAGATAGACCTTTTTCTTTTGCCCATCTTCCATTTCCATCCATAATAATCGCAACATGTCGCGGTAATTTTGTCTTTTCCATCCTTACGCCTCCTTTATAAAACAATAAAACCCCTCAATATTGAGGAGTTTTAAATGATTAAACAGATAAAATTTCTTTATTTTTATTCTCAATATGGCGATCAATTTCAGAAACAAATTTGTCTGTTAATTTTTGCACACCGTCTTCAACTGTTTTTAATTCATCTTCTGTCATTTCATTTGCTTTTTGTGCTTTTTTGAAAGCATCCATTGCATCACGACGAATGTTACGGATAGCAACTTTAGCATTTTCACCTTTTTTCTTGGTTTCTTTTGTAAGTTCTTTACGACGGTCCTCAGTAAGTTCTGGGAACACAAGACGAATCACTTTACCATCATTAGAAGGGTGAATACCAAGATCAGATTCATTAATTGCTTTTTCAACAGCCTTAAGAAGTGTTCCATCCCAAGGTTGAATAACAAGCATACGTGCTTCCGGTACACTGATGTTACCTACTTGCGCAACTGGTGTTGGGCTTCCATAGTAATCAACTGTAATACGGTCTAATACGTGTGGATTTGCTCTTCCCACTCTGATCGTGTTGAACTCATCTAAAAGGGTATTGATTGTCTTTTGCATTTTTTCTTCATAATTTTTAATTTGTTGGCTCATAAAATATCCTCCTATAAGTTATTCCACATAAATAGTGGTGCCTATTTTTTCGCCAGCTGCTGCTTTTAAAATACCGTTAGGCATGTCTAAATCAAAAACAATAATAGGTAATTTTTGATCAATACATAAAGTAGCTGCTGCTGCATCAATTGCTTTTAAATTTTTGTTTAAAAGCTCTTGGCATGAGATACTTTCATATTTTTTAGCTTCAGGGTTAAGTTTTGGATCACTATCATATACACCATCAATATTTTTAGCAAAAAGAAGTGCACCTACTTCTACTTCGCAACCTCTTAAAGCCGCACCTGTATCTGTAGAAAAGAATGGATGTCCTGTGCCACCTGCAAAGAAAACAATTTTCCCTTTTTTCATATGTAAAAGCGCATGCTCTTTAGAAAAAAGTTCAGTCATATTTCCAACTGCAAATGGTGTTTGAACAACAGCTTCTACACCTTCTGCACGGCAAACATCAGCCACATAAATGGCATTCATAACTGTTGCAAGCATACCAATTTGGTCTGCTTTTGTACGATCCATATCACCACTTGTACGGCCTCTCCAGAAGTTTCCACCGCCAATTACGACACAAACTTCAATCCCTGTTTGAACAAGTTCAATAAGTTCACGTACAACACGTGTAATCACACCATGGTCAAAGCCTCTTTGTTTTTCTCCAGCGAGTGCTTCACCGCTTAATTTGACTAGTACACGACTATATTTTTGCATAATCTTCACCTTCCTGCTATGAATACTCTACCACAAAATGTTTTGTATTTCTAGATATAAAATAAAATAATTCCTTTATTTTCTAAGGCTTGCGCCGTAAAAAAGGGGACACAACGTGTCCCCCCTAATGTGCTAATCTACTGATTAGTTACCAGCCATTTGTTTAGCAACTTCTTCTGCAAAGTTTTCTTCTACTTTTTCGATACCTTCACCAGTTTCGAAACGTACGAATGCTCTAACTGCATCAGCGTTACCAAGTTCAGCTGTAACATATTTAGCAACTGTTAAATCTGGATCTTTAACATATTCTTGTTCAAGTAAACAGATTTCTTTAAGTTGTTTGTTTAATCTTCCGATTACCATTTTTTCAATGATGTTTTCAGGTTTCCCTGGGTTTTCATTGATTGCTTGGTGCATTAAGATTTCTTTTTCTTTTTCTTGTTTTTCAGCAGAAACATCAGCCGTTCTGATGAATTCAGGATTAACAGCAGCAACTTGCATTGCTACGTTACGGCCTACTTCAAGAGCTTTTTCATCTGTTGATCCCATTTCAACTACAGCAATAATTTTACCACCACCATGTGTGTAAGCAGCAAATGTACCATCTGTTGTCATACGTGCAATACGACGAAGTGTTAAGTTTTCACCGATTGTAGCGATTTTTTCTGTTAAAACATCACCAACTGTTTTAGATGCATCTTCACACCATGGAAGTGCTTTTAATGCTTCTACATCAGCTACTTCGTTATTAAGTACCATTTCAGCAACTTGATTAACGAATGTAATGAATTGTTCATTTTTAGCAACGAAGTCTGTTTCTGAGTTGATTTCAACTAAAGCAGCTGTTTTGTGATCAGCAGAAATCATTTCTTTTACAAGACCTTCAGCAGCAACACGACCAGCTTTTTTAGCAGCTTTTGCTAAGCCTTTTTCGCGTAATACTTCGATAGCTTTTTCAATGTTGCCATCTACTTCATTTAATACACTTTTGCAGTCCATCATGCCTGCGCCAGTTCTTTCACGTAACTCTTTTACCATTGCAGCTGTAATAGCCATAATTCATTACCTCCAGATTATTATTCAGCGATTACTTCTGCTTCGCTGTTTACTGTTTCATCTTCTGCGTTTGCTTCAAAGATTTCACCTTGTTTTGTTTCTATGATTGCATCTGCCATTTTAGCAACGATTAATTTAACCGCACGAATAGCATCATCATTACCTGGGATTACGTAATCAACTTCTTCTGGATCACAGTTAGTATCAACGATAGCTACTACTGGAATTCCTAAGATATGAGCTTCTTGGATAGCAATTTTTTCTTTTCTTGGGTCAACTACGAACATAAGGTCTGGTAATTGTTTCATTTCTTTAATACCACCTAAGTTCTTTTCAAGTTTGTCCATTTCTTTACGAAGTTCAATTACTTCTTTTTTAGGAAGTACTTCGAAAGTACCATCTTGTGCCATTTCTTCTAATTGTTTAAGTCTAGCAACACGACTTTTGATTGTAGAGAAGTTTGTAAGCATTCCACCTAACCATCTTTGGTTAACGTAGTACATACCACAACGTTCTGCTTCTGATTTAACAGAATCTTGAGCTTGTTTTTTAGTACCTACGAATAATACTTTACCGCCTTCTTCGCCTACTTGACGAATTGTAGCGTAAGCTTCATCGATTTTTTTAGCTGTTTTTTGTAAGTCGATGATGTAGATACCGTTTCTTTCTGTGAAGATGTATTCTTTCATTTTTGGGTTCCATCTTCTTGTTTGGTGACCGAAGTGTACACCCGCTTCTAAAAGTTGTTTCATTGAAATAACGCTCATTTTAATTCCTCCTGGTTGGTCCTCCGCATAGTTTATAATGCAAAATACTTATACAAGCACCGCTTTTGCATCACGCTATACGTGTGTTTTATTTTCGCATTGAATTATATCATACTCTATGCTATAACACAATATCTTATTTTTTATTTTTATTTTTTGGCATTTCTTGTCAGATGTTCTAACACTAAGTCGTAGGCTCCCATAAGAGGTAAATGACATTTTCCTGTTAGAAGTTTAGTCGTCATCTGCTGCTCATAAACATAACGTCTAAATGCCACAGCATCTTCTATAATGCCTTTTGATTCTCAGAACTCACTGATTTGTGTCGCACTATAGTCACCACTGTTGGTGGTTTTGTAGGTTCTACTTCATCTTTGGCTACTGTTTCTTGCATGACCTCTTGTGGCCTAATATTCAATCCTACATAGTCCATCACCAGCCCTGACAGCATGATGCCACTCCCTACCCCCATAAACCAGTCCAAGAACTTTTCTCTTTTCCTCATCGTCTTACCTCATCTTGTAAAGTGAAAGCATGAGTTGTACTTCACTTTTGCCTTTATTTACTTTTTTTGCGATGTCTTCTACACTTAATCCTTCTTCTGAAAATCTAATAATTTCATCATAGCATTTTGTTTCTTCTTGTGCAAGATATAGCACTTCTACAGAGCGTGTAGTCACCTTAGCCCCCCCGTTACAGTATATACTAAATCTCTTTCACCCCATGACCAATAGTTTTGACAACTAGAGTACCTGTAGCAGTGTAGAGCTCTATCCGTACACCCATAGTTAGCTCCAGTCTCCTCTGCCAATGAAGGAAGTGTATTTTGCTCGGTATAAACAATCGGTGTTAAATTTTTTACATCAATATTATACTATTTATTTTTGTCAATAGATCTTCACATTTTTATCATTGTTTTTAAATTCAAGTTGTTATTCAATTTTAAAAAAATAAAGTAATATACTCGTATATCATTAAACGAGTGTATTACTTTATTCTTTATGTATTTATTTAAAATAGGCTTCTCACCATTGGCTGTATATAAGCATCTACCAAACTAATCAAAAGGGCACCAGCAATACAGAATACAACAAGTTGACGATAGGTTGCTCCATAGACCTCATGACCTTTTAGCCCATATCTTAAGCTATGCTCTCCTACCATAATCCCTAAAAACAGTAGTGTTACCCCCTGTAACCCAAAAAGCAAGAGACTCATCCATATCCCCTTCAAACCAAAGAGTAATAACACACCACAGATGCTAAATCCATAGCTAAAACTCATAAAAAACAGAATAGCTACTGCAACAAATCTTGTTGTTTTAGTAAACCCTGATGCCCATATTCCTAGGAGTTGGATGAGGTGAATACACAACGCTTTTTTGAAAATCTCAAAATTTCCATCTCTCAAAGCGCTCTCTCCCTGTACAATAGCAACTAAGCTTTCAAAAAAAATCTTATCTTTTTTTACACTTATACAATAGAAACTCCCTATTAGTATGCCTATGATACAAACCATAACCCATATTAAATTTGTATTCATAAACTTTTTTGATAACGGTTTCACAGTATGGCTCATTCTACGCCTCCTCATAAGGTTTGTCTCTCTTTCTACCTTATGAAAGGACGTCCCACTTTAGAACTTTTAAGATTCTTGCTTTAACCTATTTTCTACTGCTAGTAGTCCCACTATTGTTTTACTATCACAAATCTCCCCTGTAAAAATCATATGAATAGCTTCTTGAATGGGATAAGTCACCACTTCAATATATTCATCTTCATCTAAGTGCTGCTGCCCTACTTGCAAGTCTTGTGCCATATAAAGATGGAGTCGTTCATCACTAAGGCCTACTGCCGTATACATACTACAAATCTTAGTCATCTTTCCCGCTTTAAAGCCGACTTCCTCCTCTAGCTCTCTTGTTGCACATGTGAGTGGGTCTTCGCCTTTTTCAAGCTTTCCTGCCGGTATTTCAAGCACATAGCCATCTTCAGCATTTCTATATTGTTTCACCAATATGACTTCTTTCCCAGTCGTCACAGGAACTACAGCTGAAGCACCATTATGTACAACTAAATCCCACTGTGCAACAGAGCCATCCTCAAACTGTATTTCATCTTGTACGATAGTAAATATTTTTCCTTTATAAACTTCTTTTCTTCCTATACGCTTTGCCCCCATATGTCCCTCCTTAACTCATTTTGTTGGCTTTTTCAAAACAAGCTGTCATGCCACTAATCACACTATGTCTAAAACCCGTTTCTTCTAACTTAGCTACCGCTTCAATAGTTGTTCCACCAGGAGAAGTTACCGCATCCTTTAAACTTCCCGGATGCTCTTTAGTCTGAAGTACCATTTCACACGCACCTTTTATAGAAAGTGCTGCCATTTCATAAGCCATTTGACGTGGCACACCAAAACGAACAGCTGCATCTGCCATCGCTTCTATGAACATATATCCATAGGCTGGTGAAGACCCTGACAAAGCAACGATTGCATTCATCTGATTTTCTGCAATTTTGAAACTACGCCCAAAAGCATTAAAGTGTGCTTCCACTACTTGAAGTTCTTCACTTGTTACAGCGCCTTCTTTATAACAGTACGCCGTCACACCTTGGCCGACTAAAGCAGGTGTATTAGGCATAGTACGTACAAGTTTTGTATGCCCACCTAAAAGCATCTCCATCTTCTCTAAGCTGATTCCAGGTGCAACCGTAATCACAACTTGTTCCTTTTTAATCAACTCTTTAAGTTCTTTACAAACTGACTCATAATATTGAGGCTTTACACTCAACACAATATACTCACTTGCCTGTATAAGTTCTTTTATGGATTTACATCCTAAAATACAACTTGCTTCAAACTTCTTATACTGAGACTGATCTACATCAAATACAGCAACCTGTCCTTCAAACTTTTTAGTGATGGCATCAATCATAGCACCACCCATATTTCCTACACCTACAAATCCAAAACGACTCATATATAACCTCTTTTCTTAACTTTATTTCAAAATTTTTATACCTATGTTATAATTTATAGTATAATATTTTTCCTTTGCATACAATGTTATTATAACATTGTACAACCTAAAAGAAAGGAGTGATTTTATGTGGTTACTTTGGTTAGTTGTAGGCATTGCCTTTGCTATTGCAGAAATTATCAATAACGGATTTTTCCTTATATGGTTTGCAATAGGCGCTATTGCAGCACTTTTAACGTCACTGATTACAACAAGTGTTCCCATCCAACTCATTGTTTTTTTGACTCTTTCTTTCTTACTACTCATCACTTTAACAAGATACTGCTCCGCTCACTTCGCTAAAAAAGATACCATTCCAACTAATATCGATGCACTTATCGGTAAAACAGGTACTGTACTTACATTCATTGGCACCGATAGCTCTCAAGTAGGTCAAGTTAAGCTAGACGGGGAAATTTGGAGTGCTATTTCATCTGATGGATTATCTATTGAAAAAGGCATAACTGTCATTGTAGATGAAATTCGTGGTGTTCGCTTAATTGTTCATCCAAAATCTTCTACCCTTTTAAATACATCCTCTCATAACACACAAGAGGAAACACTTTAAGTTTAGTATGCTATCCATCACATAAAGAGGGATTGCCCATGCCCTTAACTATTGGAATTATTATTTTAACTCTATTAAAATGATCAAGCAAACTTGTACTTCCGTCAGATGCTGTGAACTTCCTAGGTACTTTTAAAGACAGCAAAGAAGTTATGGGTAATCACTAGAAACTTGCTTCAGATAAAGCGTTTTTATACTCGCTATATAGCTTCTTATAAAAACGAGTGTTGTCCCAGCTCAATAGTAAAAGGTCTAAGAAACAAGTTTCTTAGACCTTTTACTATTGAGCTGGGACATTAAATGATTTGATAGTTTCTTAAATCTAATATCATTTATTTCTAAACGCGTACTTCACCTTCGCGTCCAAGTACATTTTTATTGGCATCTAGTAGTGGTTGAATCACTTCACCTACAAAGTCATCCACTTGAAGTGCTGCACAGCCAATAAAGTTTTCTGGTTTTAAAATACTGCGTAGCTCTTCTTCTGACATTTTAAACGTGCCATCTGCTAAAATACGTTCGATTAAGTCATTTGGTCTACCTTGTTCTTTAACTTCTTTTGCTGCTTCCATAGAAAGCACACGAATTTTTTCATGAAGCTCTTGACGGTCTCCACCACGTTTTACACCTTCCATCAAAATAACTTCTGTTGCCATAAATGGAAGTTCACTTAAAATACGTGTTTCAATGACCTTTGGATAAACAACAAGGCCATCTGCTACGTTCATATACGTTTCTAAAATAGCATCTACTGCTAAGAATCCTTCAGATACTGCAAGACGCTTGTTAGCACTATCATCAAGTGTTCTTTCAAACCATTGTGTAGAAGAAGTGATTGCCGGATTTAATGCATCACAAATTACAAACCGTGCTAACGCACTCATACGCTCACTACGCATTGGATTACGTTTGTATGCCATGGCAGAAGATCCAATTTGATTTTTTTCAAAAGGTTCTTCAACTTCTTTTAAATTTTGAAGTAAACGGATATCATTACTAAATTTATAAGCAGATTGAGCGATTTGACTTAGGGCATTTAAGATTTGACTGTCTATTTTTCTTGTATACGTTTGACCCGTTACAGGGAATACATCTGCATACCCTAATTTATTTGCAATACGTTTATCTAACTCTTTAACTTTACTATAGTCCCCTTCAAAAAGGTTTAAGAAAGTAGCTTGTGTACCTGTGGTTCCTTTTGCTCCTCTTAAACGTTTTTCTCCAAGCAAGTGGTCAATTTCTTCTAAATCTAGCCAAAGCTCTTGTAGCCAAAGTGTAGCTCTTTTACCTACTGTTGTAAGCTGCGCAGGTTGAAAATGTGTAAAACCTAAAGTTGGGAGTTCTTTATATTTAAGTGCAAAGTGAGTAAGTTTTTCCATAACATTTAATACTTTTGTACGTAAAACTTCTAAAGCTTCATACATAATGATTAAGTCTGTGTTATCTCCTACATAGCAACTTGTTGCACCTAAGTGAATAATAGGCATTGCACTTGTAGCCTGTTCTCCATAAGCATGCACATGAGCCATAACGTCATGTCTTACTTTCTTTTCCCATGCATCCGCTGTCTCATAATTGATGGTGTCTGCATAACGTTTCATCTCTTCTATTTGTTCATCTGTAATAGCAAGTCCAAGCTCTTGTTCCGTTTCAGCAAGGGTTACCCATAATTTACGCCAAGTTTTAAACTTTTTATCCTCTGAAAATAAATAAAGCATTTCACGACTTGCATAGCGACCTGCTAAAGGACTTTGATAAGTATCTCTCATATGCTTCTTCCTCTCTTTCACACGCTTATTGCGCCTCATTCTCTTATATTATAATGAATTTTTAAGAGAAACTCAACAAAATTCGAACCTTTTATGTTTTTTTTTACTTTTTGTTCACTTTTCATTTTTCTTTCATCTTTATCTTTTAACTTTCTGCTTACATTTATACGTTTTCCAACTTATCCGATTTATGCATCCCCATACGTCATTTTGGCCCCCACCTCTACAACCTATCTGCCCACGCAAAAAGGACTGCGTTTAAACACAGCCCTCTCAATCATCTTAAACTTTCAACAAAGTTGTTTAACCTCGCAATACCTGTTTGAATCATTGTCTCTTTCATCGCATAAGATAGGCGAATACAATCAGATGCTCCAAAATCTTGACAAGGTACGACTGCTACATTTTCAGCCTCTAATAACACTCTGGCAAAATCTGCCGCAGAACAAATCTCTTCATCGTTATAATGTTTGCCAAAAAGTGCAGATACATTGATAAAACAGTAAAATGCACCATGTGGTTTAATTAAGTCAAATCCAGGGACTGCACTTAATCCTTCATACATTAATTTACTTCTTCTTTCAAAGACTTCCACCATATCCCTTGCAAAACTCTGATTTAGATCCAGTGCTGCCTCTGCTGCTTTTTGTGCAATAGAGTTGGGATTAGAAGTTGCATGACTTTGAATATTCGCAGCCGCTTTAGCCACCTCTACAGGGGCTGCAATGTACCCAATACGCCATCCTGTCATTGCATGACTTTTAGATAAACCATTTATGGTAACTGTATGATCATAGATTTCCTGAGATAATGAAGCAACACAAGTATGCTCTGCACCTTCATATACTAGGTATTCATAGATCTCATCAGACACTATCCATAAATCATGCTTAACCGCCATCTGAGCTATTGTTTGAATTTCCTCACGTGTATAGACAACACCTGTGGGATTAGATGGCGAATTTAAAATAAGTGCACGTGTCTTAGGATTTATTGCTTTTTCTAAGTCCTCTGGCTTCATTTTATAGCCATCACTTTGACGTGTTTGAAGAATTTGTGGTATACCATGTGCCATTTTAATCATCTCAGGGTAGCTTAACCAAAATGGTGCTGGAATAATTACCTCATCACCTGGATTTAACAGCGCCATAAAAGTATTCACTAAAGAATGTTTTGCACCATTACTCACTACAATTTGCTCCGGTGTATACATCACATTATTTTCAACTTGCAGTTTATGGGCGATAGCCTTTCTTAAACTCACAATCCCTGCTACAGGTGTATATTTTGTAAACCCTTCTTGAATAGCTCGAATGGCTGCTTCTTTTATATAATCAGGTGTATCAAAGTCTGGTTCACCTGCACCAAATCCAATAACATCAATTCCCTCAGCCTTCATAGCATTAGCTTTAGCAGTAATTGCTAATGTAGAAGAAGGCGCTATACTATTTGCTAATCTAGAAATCATATCCTCACCCTCCATATAATAATTGAAATATTACAATTATTATAATTTATTTGTCTGACTTTTGCAAGATTAATTATAAATCTTTCATTTATTATTCTAATACTATTTTATTCACCTCTCTCATTTTTGTTCTATATGCTTAGCTTTTTTATTTTTTATCTCTCTAAGTTACACCAAAATGATACCCTATCATTCTAGTCTCATAAAATATTTGTCCATTTTATGATCTTATTTTATAATATACATTCATTTTTTATACAAATTATTAATATACTACTGTAAAAAATTACTTATAGACTACTCGATTTTCTATATGATGGGATATTTAGCCTCTTTATAAAATAAGACTTTTCATAGAGCAAAAAAAAAGGGTTGTATACGAATATATACAACCCTTTTATCTATTTCGCGTACTCTGTAGCACGCGTTTCTCTTATAATACTTACTTTAATTTGACCTGGATATTCAAGGTCCTTTTCAATCTGTTTGGTTACTTCTCTTGCAAGTAATATAAGTCCTTCATCATCCACTTCATCCGGAACAACCATAATACGTACTTCACGACCTGCTTGAATTGCAAATGATTTCTCAACACCTTTGAAAGATGTCGCAATTTCTTCAAGTTTTTGCAAACGTTTAATGTATGTTTCTAATGTTTCACGACGTGCACCTGGACGAGCAGCTGAAATTGTATCAGAAGCTTGTACAATAACAGCTATAGCTGTTTCTTGATCCACATCACCATGATGAGCTTCAACTGCATTAATAACTACAGGATTTTCGCCATATTTACGACAAAGGTTAGCACCAATACTTACATGTGAACCTTCTACTTCATAATCAACAGACTTACCAATATCATGAAGTAAGCCAGCACGTTTTGCAAGACGAATATCTAAACCTAATTCACCTGCAATAAGACCTGCTAAGTTAGAAACCTCAATAGAATGTCTTAATACATTTTGACCATAACTTGTTCTAAACTTCATCTTACCAAGTAAACGAATAAGTTCTGGATGGAGACCATGAACACCTGTTTCAAATGTTGCTGCTTCTCCTTCTTCACGAATAAGTACTTCTATTTCTTTACGTGCTTTTTCTACCATCTCTTCAATACGAGCTGGATGGATACGTCCATCTACGATAAGTTTTTCAAGAGCAATTCTTGCAATCTCACGGCGGATTGGATCAAATCCTGAAAGAATAACAGCTTCTGGTGTATCATCAATAATAAGATCAATACCTGTTAAAGTTTCTAAAGTACGAATATTACGGCCTTCTCTACCAATAATACGACCTTTCATCTCATCATTTGGTAATGGTACAACAGATACAGTTGTATCTACTACATGGTCTGCTGCGCATTTTTGGATAGCATTTGTAAGAATTTCTTTAGCCTTTTTATCAGCTTCCATTTTAGTTTTAGCTTCAACTTCTTTAATAAGAAGTGCTGACTCATGTTTGACTTCATCTTCGATGGTCTTAAGAAGGTATTGTTTAGCAGCTTCTGAAGTTAAACCTGAAATACGTTCAAGTTCTTCCATTTGCTTTCTTTCAATCTCTTCCGTTTGTTGTTTAGTTTTTTCAATTTTATCTAATCTAGCTTGAAGTTGTTCTTCTTTTTGCTCAAACTGATTAGATTTTTTATCAAGTGATTCTTCTTTTTGCAATAAACGTCTTTCAAGTTGATGCAATTCACTTCTACGTTCTTTTACTTCTTTGTCTAATTCATTTTTAACTTTAATATTTTCTTCTTTTGCTTCTAAGAGCATCTCTCTCTTTTTAGCTTCTCCAGTCTTTATAGCATCATCTATGACTTTTCGCGCTTTTTCTTCTGCTGAACCAATTTGCGCTTCTGCGATACGTTTTCTATAAAGAATGCCTGCTGCAAAGCATAATATTCCAACTACAATAACAATCAGGACTACCATAACTACTCCAGTTATGGAAACATTATTTATGATATGACCACCTCCCTATTTTTGTGCTAAAAACGTGCAAATAACAACATAATTGTATAACTTTTTAAAATCACTGTCAAGCATTGGCATTAGTCAATAAATCCTTCTTCTTGCTGTCTAATGCAACGTTCTACTGTACTATAAGAAAAACCTCGTGTTAAAATTCGATTAATAATTTTTTGTTTGTCCTTGTACTCGAGCTCAGAATGGTATCTAAATTTATTTAAAAAATATAAAATGTTTTCCTCTTCCTCTTGAGCATACTGCGCTTTATAACTTTCTAAGTCATTCACAGTGACACCTTTTGTATAAAGTTCAGATTGTATTTTTCTTAAACTTTTATGAGCGTACTTGACTTTTGAATCCATATACCGCTTTACAAAATTTTCGTCATTTATATAATTATATTTTTTCAGAAAAGTGATGACTTCCTCTATAATCCATTCACTATATTCTGCTTTTGCTAAAGCTTGACGCATTTGGAGTTCTGTCTTATCGCCTCTTGCAACACTATTTAAGGCACGCATTTTAGCCTTATCTAACTGTATTTGACTCATCAACCCCTCATAGCCTGTTTCATCTAGCACCATTCCTGCAACAAGATTATAGCGCTCTACAGCCTTATTGCTTACACCAAACGAAAAACTTCCATTGATAAAGATTGAAGAACGATCGGGGTCCTTTTTTTGCACTTCTATTGCTGTGATTTCATATTTTGTACCCACTTTTTAATTATTCCCACTTTCTATTGTTTTTAAACCTCTTCAGTATACTATATGCCCCTCATTTCAACAAGAAAATGGCCTGTATAGCATTTCTTACGTCACCCCTTCAAATACCCTATATCATATATAAACAATGCATCAAGGCGGCATTTATCACCTTATATCAAGATATCCTTGTTTATTATCATCTTAACTCAACTTATATACTTTCCTTAAGCTAATCTATATATTTATCAATGCTAGGTGATCAAACCTTTTCCTAATAAAAAAGGTACTAACATAATTCTCATGTTAGTACCTCCTACCTAATCTTCTAAATCAAGTAGCATATCTTCTTCTAACTCTTCTTCGTGACCTTCTACTTGTGCTTTATTTACGCCGTAGTGGTTACGTACAGCCAGTTCAATTTCTTCAAGTAAGACTTGATTATCTTTTAAGAAAATTTTTGCGTTTTCACGTCCTTGACCTAGACGAATATCTCCGTAGGAATACCAAGCACCACTCTTATTAACGATGTCAATATTAGCTGCAAGGTCAAGTACATCACCTTCTTTAGAGATGCCTTCTCCATACATAATATCAAATTCAGCTTGTTGGAAAGGTGGTGCAACTTTATTTTTAACAACTTTAACACGTGTACGACTTCCAATAAACTCATTACTTTGTTTAAGTGTCTCTATTTTTCTAACATCTAAACGTACAGATGCATAGAACTTAAGCGCACGTCCACCTGTTGTTGTTTCATTACTACCAAAAGTAATCCCCACTTTTTCACGTAACTGGTTAATGAAGACAACTGTACATTTTGATTTATTCACAACCCCTGTAAGCTTTCTTAAAGCTTGTGACATTAATCTAGCTTGAAGACCCATATGAGAGTCACCCATATCCCCTTCGATTTCTGCACGTGGTACAAGTGCTGCTACAGAGTCGACAACAACAAGGTCTATTGCTCCTGAACGCACCATTGTTTCTGCAATTTCAAGTGCTTGTTCACCATTATCTGGTTGTGAAATATAGAGTTCATCAATATCTACACCAAGTTTTTTAGCATAAGCTGGATCAAGGGCATGCTCAGCATCAATAAATGCTGCAATGCCACCTATTTTTTGTACTTCTGCAATCATATGAAGGGTTACTGTTGTCTTACCTGATGATTCAGGTCCATAAACTTCAATAATTCTTCCGCGAGGTACGCCTCCAACACCTAATGCGATATCTAAGCTTAATGAACCTGTTGGAAATGTAGAAATGTTTGTTTCAGTAGCTTCCCCAAGCTTCATGATAGAACCTTTCCCAAATTGCTTTTGAATTTGAGATATCGCTGCGTCTAATGCTTTCTTTGATTCGTTATTCATCGTTTCACCTCTTCGTCATATCGAACGTTTGTTCTTTAGAGTTATTATACCCAACTTCTATTCAAATAGCAAGTCTTAATTCTGAAGTTTTTCAAACAGTCTACAAAGGATATGTTTAACTGCTTTATTTCTCACTTCTTGTCTAGAACCTTCTAGTCTAAGCTCATAAGTAAAGGTTTCTTCTGGCAAAGCAATCCCAATGTACACAAGCCCTACAGGCTTTTCTAGTGTCCCTCCATCCGGTCCCGCTATTCCTGTAGTGGAAAGCCCAATATGCACACCGGCCATGTGGCGAATCCCCTCTGCCATTTCATGTGCTGTCTGGTGACTCACTGCACCATATTGGTCTAGTGTTGCTTCTTGTACACCTAAATATTTCATCTTGGCTTCATTGCTATAGGTGACAACCCCTTCTTTGAAGTAACTTGAAATGCCACTACAATTTACAAGCGTTCCAGCTAAAAGGCCACCTGTGCAAGACTCCGCAGTAGAAACGGTCCACCGCTTTTTTTGTAGTATTTTCAAAATACTTTCCTCAATTTCTTCTTCATTATAACCAATCACATAGGGTTTTAATCGACTGACAATGCTATTTTTTATCTCTTCCCCACGCGCATACGCTTCTTCATAGTTCTTTTTATAAGCGCGTATACGTAAAATAATTTCTAACTTGCCCACATAAGGTGCTACAACTACATCTTCGAACGTCCCAAGCAAATCACCTATTTGCTCTGCTAAATGACTCTCACCAATACCAAAGCACTTCACATCTACTGTATAAAATACACCTTCCATCTGTTTCTCTAAGTAGGGGCAAACCTGCCCATTAAACATAGCAATAAGTTCATGTGGAGGTCCTGGCAAAAGGACTATCATTTTCCCCTCATACTTGATTAGGCATCCCGGTGCTGTTCCACATGTATTTTCTAAAATGTGAGCATCTGTTGGAAAATAAGCTTGCCTCTTATTATTCTCCGGTGTTGTTCGATTGGTCCGCTTAAAATAGTCTACAATCCCTTGATACACATCTTCGTAGAAAACGAGTGGCTTATTTAGAGCCTGACACACTACCTGCTTTGTTAAATCATCTTCTGTAGGCCCAAGTCCCCCTATTACAAAAACAATCTCAACTCGCCTTAAAGCATAGTGCAAGGCTTCTTCTATATCTTCTTTTACATCACCAACTGCTGTATGGTAAGCAGTCAAAACACCATAGTCTTGCAGTCTACTGGCAATAAAACTCGCATTGGTATTAATTGTATGCCCTGTTACGACTTCATTGCCAACTGCCAAAATTTCTGCCTTCATTTCCTTCATCCTCTCTCTTTAGATTTTTTCAACCTAGAAATGCAAAAAAGGTAGGAAGCTTATCTTCCTACCTAGTATAACACTATTTTTACCCTAGTATAACA
>NZ_JAVVQU010000002.1:64203-90026 GCF_036655075.1 Niameybacter sp.
CCTAGTATAACACTATTTTTACCCTAGTATAACATTATCTTATAAATCTTGTGGTAAGAGCTTATTAAGGATGACCCCTAATAAAGCTGCCACTGCAAGCCCAGAAATTGTGATTGTTCCCCAAATCGGTACATCAGATACCCCAATACCTACTACAAAGATTACGGCTGCTATGAGTAAGTTACGACTATGTTTGAAGTCTAACTGCTCTTCAACTACGGTGCGTACACCTACTGCAGCAATCATACCGAAAAGTATGATACTAATACCACCCATTACAGCTCCAGGAATAGTCTGAACGATTGCTGTAAATTTGCCACATAAACTAAGTCCAATAGCAAAACAAGCAGCAATACGAATAATTTTAGGATCATATACTTTAGTTACTGCAAGTACACCTGTATTTTCACCATAAGTTGTATTTGCCGGCCCACCTAAAAGTGCTGCTACAATAGTTGCTAGACCATCTCCTAAAAGGGTGCGATGTACGCCTGGATCTTTAAAGAAGTCCTTGCCTACTACAGCACCATTTGTTGTAATATCCCCAATATGCTCAATGAATACAACAAGTGCAATAGGTGCAATAGCTAAAATCCCTACTAATGCATCTGCATTAAACACTGGAAGTGTTGTTAAATCTTTCATTGCTGCATCTGAAAGTCCAAGCCAACTCGCTTCAATGATTGGTTGTGTATCTACCATCCCCATTGCTAAACATACAACATAACCAAGAACAACTGCAATAAGAATTGGAATCATTTTAAAGAAGCCACGCGCCCATATTGAAATAGCAATGACAACAGATACCACTAAAAGTGCTACAAGTACTTTGCTAAAATCCAAAGGTAAAGTAATTGACATACTACGAATCACTTCAATAGGTAAATCCGCAGGAATTCCCGCCGGTAAGTTTGCTAAAAGGTTTGCATCTGTTCCATCTACACGAAGCATATTAATAGCTGTTGGGCTAAGTCTAAGTCCAATGACCATAATCATAGGTCCAACTACAATAGGAGGGAAGAAAGATTTAACTTTTTCTACCCCAGCAAGTTTAATAACACCTGCCATCATCACATACACTAAACCTGTTGCAATAATCCCTGTTTTTACCACACCTATGCCATACTGTGAAAGCACCAAACTAATCGCACTAATAAATGCAAAGCTTGAGCCTAAAAACACTGGAACGACACCTTTTGTCACTGAATGGAACATCAGTGTTCCAATCCCTGCTGCTAAAATAGCGATACCAGGGTTTAATCCTGTAAGCATCGGTACAAGTACTGTTGCACCAAACATCGCAAGTACATGTTGTAACCCCAGTACAAGTTTCTTCCCTGTCGAAATTTTTTCCATCTCCATCATTATCCCTCCGCTAAATATCTTTTATTTTGTCTCTAATAAAACGTGATTCTCCCCGTCGATCTCTTGAAGGCGTACATGTACAATTTCTTTTTTAGAGGTTGGTATATTCTTACCAATAAAGTCTGGGCGAATAGGTAATTCACGGTGTCCACGGTCAATAAGTGTTGCCAGTTTAATATAACTTGGTCTGCCAAGGTCCATTACGGCATCCATTGCTGCACGTACTGTACGCCCTGTATAGATAACATCATCTACTAAAATAACTGTTTTATCATTAATATCATGTACGTTGTTATCTCCTGCTACAGGCTGAACATATTTTTTCTCTAAATCATCTCTATAGAACGCAATATTAATTTTTTCTACAGGAACTTCTACTTCTTCAATTTGCTTAATCTTTTCTGCTAGCCTATACGCTAGTGGTACGCCTCTTGTTTCAATCCCTACAAGAATAATATCTTTTGCACCTTTATTAGCTTCAATAATTTCGTGTGCAATACGTGTTAATGCACGATTCATCGCTGTTTCATCTAATAATGTTTTGTAAACCATTGTCTTCCTCCTTTTATATTTCATTTAGGATATCATTTTGTGGCTTTTCTTGTGTATCTACCTTATAAACTTATGTTTCAATAGCTTCGTAAAGTGATACACTTTGTTATTTTCTTAATGCCAGCGGGGAGTCCTTCCCTTGCACTTTTTATGTTTTAGCAGGTTGAACCTTTTGAAACATAAAAAAGCTTCTTATGGATAGTGTCCATAAGAAGCTTTTAAGATATACGTGACCAAAACAGCACAAATATTTTGCACCATTTGAATAAACTTATAATACGATCAGTACATCCTTGTTAGCCTCCCGGACTACTCTTAAAGGATTACATTTTGTAGCCTATCACATTTTTCTAAGTTTGTCAAGAGTTGTGCTAAACACTTCAGGCAATTCACTGTTAAATTCTACATATTCACCTGTTGTAGGATGCTCAAAGCCTAACACTTTTGCATGAAGCATTTGTTTATTGAGCCCCCATATCGTCTTAGTTGGTCCATATACAGGGTCTCCTAACAAAGGATGTCCAATACTTGTCATATGCACACGAATTTGATGGGTACGTCCTGTATAAAGGGTTAGCTCCACATAAGCAAATTGCTTAAACTGCTCAATCACTCGGTACTCTGTTTTTGCATAACGCCCATCTTGTACAATAGCCATCTTTTTGCGGTCTTTAGGCGATCTTCCAAGTGGTTTTTCAATCTCTCCTTCAGTTTCTTTAAAGTTCCCATACACAATGGCATGATAACGTCTTGTAATATGGTGATCTTTTAATAAATTTGAAAGGGCCAAATGAGCCTTATCATTTTTAGCAACCATCAGGAGACCCGATGTATCTTTATCGATACGATGGACGATACCTGGACGAATCTCACCATTAATCCCTGAAAGGCCGTCTTTACAATGGTATAGCAGTGCATTGACTAAAGTCCCTGTATAATTACCTGGTGCTGGATGCACAACCATATCTTGAGGTTTATTGACAATAATCACATCATCATCTTCATACACGAGATTAATTTGGATATCTTCTGGCAAAATATCTACTTCTATAGGTGCCGGAATCGTAATCGCAATTTCATCTCCCACTTTTACTTTATATCTAGCCGGTTGTACTTTACCATTTACTGTGATGCGTTCTTCTTCTATTTGCTTTTGTAAAAAAGAACGCGTAAAGTCTTCTAATGCTTGGTCTAAATATTTGTCTAATCTTAATCCGCCTTCTACTACTTGTAAAGTCATTTCTTCATTCATGTTGTCTAATCCTCGTTGTTTACTTTTTTAACAGCCTCTAACTCCAAGTCCCCAAAGAGTAGAATCGGAAAGAGTAGAATAACCCCTCCTACTACACACATATCTGCTACATTGAATACTGGAAAATCAATTAAAGAAAAATAAATCATATCTCGCACATATTGAATAAATACGCGGTCTATTAAATTTCCAACAGCCCCACTCACTACTAAAACAAGGGCTACCTTCATCCATATCCCTGCTTTGTTCTCAGGAATAGAACGCCAATACCATAAAATAACACCCAATACCACAGCTGTAATGAGTACGAATAGCCAAACCTTACCCTGCATCATGCCAAAAGCAGCCCCTCTATTTTCTACATAAGTAAGCTCCAATACGCCTGGCCATATTTCAATATTAGGCTTTGTCCCACCTTGAAAATAATTAACCGTCCAAATTTTCGTTAGCTGATCTAATAAAACTAATAACGCAATACTAATAGGTGCAATAAATTTCATCTTACTCTTCCTTTCTTTTCATAAGAAAAACGTGCTTATTGGCACGTTTCTTGAGTATATATAAGCGCTTGTCTCATTTCATCTTCTGTTACATCTTTTATAATGTCTACCTGACCTATATCATAAATCAGAATAAAAGGCACTTGTCCATAGGATTTCTTTTTATCGAATACAACATGCGCTACAACTTTATCCAACTCTATATTTTGAAGCGGTTGCAGTAAGTGATAGTCATCACAAAGGCTTTTTATTGTCTCTAAGGTAGTCTGTGTGCACAGACCACGCTTAAAGCTAATCCATGCTGCCATAACCATACCATATGCTACACATTCACCATGCAAAATAGTAAAGTTAGAAACTGTCTCTAATGCATGCCCCAGTGTATGTCCGAAGTTCAAAATCTTTCTTAGTCCCATTTCACGTGTATCAGCTTCTACTACACGACACTTAACCAGACAAGATGCGTAGGTCATCTCTTCCAAAGCTTCTAAGTCCTGTGCTAGTATTTTATCCCTTTTTTCTAAGAGATAATCATATAATGCCTTATTTTTAATAAAGGCATGTTTTAAAACTTCTGCTAAACCAGAAAGCACTTCTCTTTCTGGAAGGGTTTTTAAAGTAGCTAAATTGGTATACACAAGGCTAGGTTGATAGAATGCACCAATCATATTCTTATGCATTAAATAGTCTACACCCACCTTGCCTCCCATGCTGCTATCATTTTGTGAGACAACAGTGGTTGGTATTTGAACAAAAGGAATCCCTCTCATATAACTAGATGCTATAAATCCTGCTAAGTCTCCTACCACACCGCCACCAAGCGCCACAATTAGGCTACTCCTATCCATTTGGTATTCAATGAATGTATCATAAATAGGCGTCACAGTTCCTAAATGCTTAGACTGTTCCCCAGCTTCAAAAACAGTGCTATAAATCGGTGCAATACCTTTAAGCTTTTCACATACTTGCTCTAAATAGAGTGGTGCTACATGGCTATCTGTAATGATCATAATACAACTAGGCCTTGTTACTTCTAAAACTGCATCTGCTAAACCTTCAAAATCAAAAGTCAGTACAATAGGATAAGGTCTTGTAGATGTTTTTTCTAATCTTTTCATTTTTAGTCCTCATCATTTAAAAGTGTAAATTCTTTTGTAAAGAAGTCTTCATCCTCTTCTTTCGTTGCAGCTGCTTCTTCTACCACTTTATCCAACTTTATAGGTAATCCAATTTCCTCTGTTATGACTGTAATGTTTTGTTGTTCTAATATTTCAAGCTGCGCTTGGAGCATTTGTTTAACTTGAACCTTCATGGCTAAAAACTGCTTTTTCAACTCTTCTCTTTTATTACTCAAAGCATAGATATCTTGCTTGGCTTGTTCAAGAATACTTTCAGCTTTTTGTTCTGCTTCTTTTTTGATTTGGTCAGCCTTTTCATAAGCTAAGGTTTTGGTATCTTGTGCTGTCTTTTCAGCTAGCACTAATGCATTTTGAATGGTGGCTTCCATTGTACGGTAATATTGAATGTTTTCATTAAGCATATTGAGCTTATCTTTAAGTTCATAGTTTTCTTTTGTAAGTTGTTGGTAACCTTCTAAAACTTCATCTAAAAACTCGTTGACTTCAACTACATGATAGCCACCCATTCTAGCTTTTTTAAACTCTTTATTTTGAATATCCACTGGTGATAACATTTGATGAACCCCCTATATATATTTTTCTATTATAAGATGCATACGATCCTTTTTAGTGTAACCCTTAAGCTCGGCTACTCGCATTTTACCATAGCCTCTTAAAGTTCCTGTATCCCCAACCTTCATTAATTGGCTAGACTTGACTGCCATACCATTGACTTTTCCACGTTCTTGGTCAATCAGCTTCACCACTTCACTCCGTGAAACACCAAAGGCTAATGCAAAGATTGCATCCACTCTAAGAGAAGGTACCGTCCCTGTTATTGTTTTTGTCTCTAGTTTAGGAATCATCATGGCTTCAAATGGTATAGGTTCTATAATTATTTTTTGATAACGACCAATCCCTGTTAAATGAACAGCTATAAAATCCCCTATCTCGCGTTCTACAATAACATAAGCGCCAAAATCAGTTGAAATAATATCACCTATTGTCTCCCTTTTAATGCCTAGTCCTAAGAGCGCCCCTAAAAAATCACGGTGTCCAAGCGGCTTACCAATACCTGTTTTAACAGTTACCTTCAAGGCTACGATGGGACAATCCATATAAGATGCCTCATAGCCAAAGGCAAGTACTTGTCGCTCTGCGTACGAATGCCCCCCTAAAAAAGTATAAGCTTCTAGCTGTGCCCATAAACCATGGCGTTGAAGCACTTCTTCCATCCAGTCCCTATTATAAAAAGCTGTAGCCAGCATACGATACTGACTACTTGACTTTTCATTGTATTCAGTCACCATCTTTAGGAAGTGTTTTTCGTCCTGGTCGGCTATATTCATCCAATTCATCTTGTCGTATTCCTTTAAGGTTCAACTGCTACTTAAGCAGTTGGCCAAATATTTTTTTGTTTAATGACTTCTGGAGTAATATTTACACTTTCAGGTGCAAATATATAAATTTGATCAGTAATACATTCTACGGCACCGTTTAAGGCATAGCATGCACCGGTTAAATAGTCTACCGCCCTTTGCACTTCCCCTGGTGTAAGATTTTTCATGTTAACAATGATTGGCTTTCTATTTTTAATATAAGCGGCTACTTCCCCTGTCATTTCATAGTTAGACATCGTAAAATTTAAAATTTCCATTTTGTCTTTAGTTGGTGCTGGTGTGACAGGTGCCAGTCTTGGCTGAACGGGTGGCATACTTAAATTAGATGCCGGTCTTGGTCTTGGTTGCACAGGTTCTTGTACTGTGCTTGAGTGTGTTTCTTCAAACTCCTCATCTTCATCTTCAAAATCTTCGTTGGAGAAAATAAGGTCTTTCATTTTAGTCATTAGTGTTTTCATCGCATACGCCTCCCTCAAATTGATGAATATTCTTTATTTATTGTAATCGCGTGCTCCAAAAAGAGCTGTCCCAATACGTACATGGGTAGCCCCTTCTTCGATAGCGACTTCATAATCATTGCTCATACCCATCGATAGTACACTTGTACTTATATTATCAATGTTTTGTTTTTGGATGTCAACTGATAAGTTATAAAGTGCTCTAAAGATTGCACGGTTTTCCTCTGGATTTTCTACATAAGGTGCCACTGTCATAAATCCTCTAAGTCGTACATGGGATAACTTGCTTATTTCTTGCACAAGCTCTAAAACATCTTCTACAAATATTCCCTGTTTAGAATCTTCTTTAGCCACATTTACTTCAATTAATATAGAAGTAATCACCTCTTTTTTAACAGACTCTTTTTGAATCTCTTTTGCCAACTTCAAACTGTCTACAGAATGAATAAGTGCGACTTGCCCTACGACATACTTCACCTTGTTGGTTTGTAGATGTCCAATAAGGTGCCACTGAAGTGGTACTTCTATACTTTCTATTTTCCCCATCAATTCTTGAACCTTATTTTCCCCAAAGTGCGTACAACCGAGTTGGTAAGCTTCTTCAATAGCTTCTTTAGGATAGGTTTTGGAAACAGCGATTAATGTCACTGCTTCCTTGGGACGTCCGCTTTTCTTTGCACTTGCTTCTATTTGTTTATGAATACTTTCTAATGCTACTTTCATTTCATCACCTTTTATTCATTTTGAACATTCATGTATTTAAGTAATTGATCTTCCCTAATATTTTTAGGATTAGAGATGATTTGGTCAAATTCTTTAAGCTTATTTTCTTTATTACTTTTCAAAATCGCATATTCATCGTTGACCATTTGGATGGCAATTCGTTTAAACTGCGCAAATTGTCCATTGACTACGTATACTCCTTGTACTGTTTCCATCTCAGAAACGGTATAGGCCTCTTTTTGTTCAGGATGAGCAAGTACTGTTCCTAGCCCTACCCCTTGTAGTTGTTCAATCTGTTGCATGATGTAAACATTTTCTTCATCATCATACTGAATATTAATTGGGGTAAACACATTGGTTTGTCCCTGTGTTCTAAGTACCCCTTTTTCAGAACCTTGCTCTACAATATAAGTCTTTGGAATAGTTAATATATTCTTTTCTATAATTGCTTTAGTTGGAATTTTAATACCCTCTGCTTTATTTTGACCAATACTAAAAGCAACTTGACGGTTATTTAGAAAATCTACTAAATATTCGTTAGAGCTTAGGACAAGCTGTGTTTTTTCCCCTCCCTCTTTGCTTTCTAACTTAAAGCGTACACATTCGCGTTTAGTATTGTCAAAATACAAGTCATAATATTTACCGACTTCATAACTTAATGCATCATCGCTATCTACATAGGTAAGAATTTTCCACTTATCTGCCGTAATGATTTTATAAAGTGGTGTACTCGCTTCTGTCTGTAGCGGAGGCATAGTCACTTCAAACTGCTTTAAGCTTCCTATAATCGCCTTGTAATTTTCATAAGTCATGCCTTCTAAGGCTTCTTGCCCTAAACTTTTCTCATAGCCATCTAAACTATAAGATACAATTCCACTAAGAGGTGCCTTCAAGGCAGCTTGATTATTCTTCAAACTCTCAAGTACTTCTGTACGTGCACCTTTTAACCCCTCTGTAGCCTTGGAATCATCTTGGACATACAGTGCTGTACGCTCTTCAATAGTCTTGTCTAAAGATTGTCTTAAAGCATATACACTCTTAGGGTTTTCCCAATACTTACTGTCTACAAAATTAGCCATTTCCATTTTTAGTATATCATTGACTTGCTTCACATCGGTTTGATAGTAAGATAAGTCGCTACGTTTATCTTGTTTATTGTAGAGTGTATCATCAATGGTGTACAATTGTTTCTTTAAAGCTTCTATTTCAGCACTTTTGGCAACAAGACACACACTGCCATCTTTTGCAACTTTCTCACTTTCCCCAACAATATAGTGAACATCTCCTGTTTTACTACTTTCATACACTTTCTCTTCTCTAAAAATGACCCCATTATAAAGATTTGAATTATCAATCATGCCCCGTTGAACTGTCTGATAAGAAACTGATGGATACATAAAAAAGTCAACCGCGCGTATACCGGCATAACTCATAAACATGACCATAATCATAATCATTGCAGTCTTCTTAACCATACGTTTCTTACGGCGTTTGGCTTGCTGCTGGGCTTGCTTTCTTGTCACCTTATTCTTATTGCGAAGCTCTGCCTTACGTTGTTCAGGTGTTTGTGTTTCTATAGGCTTTTGATAACCATAATTGGACTCTGATGTGTAAGGTTGATTGGATCCATTATATGTAGATTGACTATACGGATTTTGACTTGGTGTATGATTTTGATACGGATTTTGCCCAGAAGACGACCTAGGTGTATAGGCTTCCTCATAAGGGTTTGTATAGGATGCTTTGCTACTAGATGTATATTGTTTACGATATGGATGAGTCGTTTCTCTACTTTGTACCGGCTGTTGCTCACTTCCATATGGATTATAGTAGTTACGCTTTTTACTGCGATATTCATCTAAGTTATAAGTTCCTTTGCCTTCATTATTGGAATAACCATTGGGCGAATGCTTTTGTGTCTTTCTCTTTTCATTTTTTGTCTTTGTTTTTTTCATTTGCTCACTTCCAATATTTTCTTTAATAGTATCATCATATAATGGATTGTTTAATCTTGCAAGAGTTTGGCTACTTTGCTCAATAAAAAAAAGGCACACTGTGCCTTTTAAAGTCGTCTTATAGTAAAATGCAAATGAGTCCGCCATTACCCTCATTAATAATTTTTTGAAGGGTTTCTTGAAGCTTAGATTGTGCATCTTCTGGCATACGATACAATTTATTTTGTAGACCTTCATTCACAAGTTCATGAAGGGTTTTACCAAAGATGTTAGACTCCCAAATCTTAGATGGGTCTGTCTCAAATTCACTCATCATATAGTTAAGCAACTCTTCACTTTGTTTCTCTGTACCCACTGTTGGAGAAACTTCTGTTTGAATACTCGCTTTAATAATATGATAACTAGGTGCACTCGCTTTAAGTTTAACCCCAAAGCTGTTACCTTGTTTAACAATTTCAGGTGCCTCTAAAGTCAATTCATCAAATACAGGTGCTACCACGCCATAACCTTTTTGTTTGACTTCATTAAGGGCATAAGCCACTTTATCATATTCACGTTTTGTATCTGCTAACTCTTTAATCAACGTCATAAGCTCATGGTCGCCACTGATTTCCATACCCGTTGTCTCTGAAAGCACGCGATAGAATAACTCATCCGTAGTGTTTACATCAATTTTGACAATACCTTCACCTAACCTAATTTTTTCTAAATATACATTTTTGATAAAGTCTAAGTCTTTAAATTGCTCTAAACTTTGTTTAATTTGACGGATATTTTCAAGTGGATAAATAACTTCTTTAATATAGTCTACCCATTGCTTTTTGAGCCAATGCTCATTTTCCAATGTCTCAATCCATTTAGGAAGCATAAATTGCACTTCATTTAAAGGGAACTCATAAAGCACTTTTTCAAGCAAGTTATTAATGTCATCCACCTTCATTTGGGCAACATCCATAGGAAGTACAGGTACATCATACTCTCTTGATAAGTTTGCTGTTTCCTCTAACACTTCTGGTGCATAAGGTCTCTTGGTGTTGTACACAACAATAAAAGGCTTTCCTATCTTTTTAAGTTCGTTGATAGCACGTTCTTCAGCCTCTATGTAATTGTTACGAGCAATCTGTGTAAAACTTCCATCTGTTGTCACGACTACGCCAATAGTTGCATGGTTATTAATAACTTTTTTAGTTCCAATTTCAGCTGCTTGCATAAAAGGAATTTCCTCTTCAAACCATGGCGTTTTAACCATACGAGGTACATTGTTGTACATATGTCCTTCTGCTTCTGGAATCATATAACCTACACAATCTACAAGACGTACACTTACATCAAAGTCTCCACCAATTGTGATATTTACTGCTTCATTAGGAATAAATTTAGGTTCCGTCGTTGTAATAACTTTTCCATCTCCACTTTGTGGCAATTCATCTTGTGCACGACCTTTGCTGTATTCGTTGTCAATGTTAGGAATAACAAGGGCTTCCATAAAGCGTTTAATAAAAGTAGATTTTCCTGTACGTACAGGACCTACCACGCCTAAGTAGATATCGCCATTTGTTCTTTCTGAAATATCTCTGTAGATATCGTAATATTCCATAAAAAAAACGCCTCCTCTATTTAAAATGTATGGGTACATTAAAATATATGTGAGAAGACGTAAGATATACCACTCTTTAATCAAAACTCTCCATTTTTTTATCGCGACACATCAGTTTGGTTACAACTTCACCAATGGATGCATTTTCAAAGAGTCCTTCATAAATTGCTTCAATGATTGGCATTTCAATATGATATTTTTTCATTAAGGCATAAGCCCCTTGTGTAGTCGGTACCCCTTCTACAACCATGTTTACTTTTTGGATTGCTTCATCTAGCGTATAGCCTTGCCCAATGAGTTCACCGCATCTACGGTTACGACTATGCCCACTCATACAAGTTACAATTAAGTCACCTATTCCTGTTAGGCCACCAAAAGTATTTGGATTCCCACCCATAGCAACACCAAGTCTCGCTATTTCTGTAATCCCTCTTGTAATAAGTGCCGCCTTAGAATTATCCCCGTAACCTAGACCTTCTGCTATACCTGCAGCCAAGGCAATAACATTTTTCAAAGCACCACCTAGTTCTACACCCATAATATCTGGATTTGTATACACTCTAAAGTAGCTTGTCATAAACAGATCCTGTATATGTTCTGCATTCACCATACATTCACTACTTGCTACAACAGCTGTTGGCATATGCCTTGCCACTTCTTCTGCATGGCTTGGTCCAGATAATACAACCACTTTATTAGGAATAACAGATTCAATCACTTGTGAAAGTGTAAACAATGTCTCGAACTCTATACCTTTTGACACATTGACAACTATTGTTTCAGAACTTAAATAAGGTTCAATAGCCTCTGCTGTGGCACGAATTGCCTTCGAGGGCACTGCCATAACAACAACATCTTTTTCCTCTACACACTCTTCATATTCTGTCGTGAAGTGAATTTCTAGAGGAATTTTAATGCCTGGCAAACAACGCTTGTTCTCCCTATAAGTAAGTAACTCATCTTTTTCTTTTTTATCATAGCACCATACTGTAACGTCATGACCTTTTTCGTTTAATAATAAACCAAGTGCCAATCCCCAGCTTCCAGCTCCAAGTACACCTATTTTTTGCACAGTTTTTCCTCCTATTTCTTACTTCCAAGTTTGGCTTCTGTTCCATTCATAAGTCTTATGATATTTGCCTTATGTCTATAGGCCGTAATCGCTGCAATCACCGCTCCAAGTACCACAATCTCTACGATATTAGGTGCACCTTTATAAAAAACATAAAGTAAAACGGGAATAAAACCTGTTAAGAGCAATGAACTCAATGAAACAATACGTGTAAGCCATGCACTCACGATAAAGATCAAACTGACAATAAGTCCAATACGCATATCAATGAAATAAATTGCACCTACTGTTACTGCGATGCCTTTTCCACCTTTAAACTTGAAAAATAGAGGATAGCTATGTCCAATGATGGCACCAATACCTGCATAAAGCCCAGCTAAAGGTGTCATCTGCGGAAAGAGTAGCCAACTCGCAATGATTACAGCAAGAACTGCTTTTAATATATCGCCTAAAAATACAATCAATGCAGCTTTCTTACCTAATACACGTAAAGTATTTGTTGCCCCCGCATTGCCACTTCCATGCTCACGGATTTCAATGCCTTTAAATCTTCCATATAAAATAGCTGTTTGTATGCCCCCAAGCAAATAGCCCAGACCAAGTGCGATAAGTCTGTACATGATTATTCATCCTTCTTTCCTTTTTCTCTAACGATACAGCGGATTGGTGTACCTTTAAATCCAAAAGCTTCACGCAATTGGTTTTCAATATATCTTAAATAAGAGAAGTGCATAAGCTCTTTATCGTTTACAAAGAGTACAAATGTTGGTGGTTTAACACTTACTTGTGTCATGTAGAATATTTTAAGTGCTTTACCTTTGTCTGATGGTGGTTGGTTCATTGCTGTTGCTTCATAAAGTACATCATTAAGTAAACCTGTACTAATACGAAGGGTTTGATTTTGTGCAATCGTGTGGATTGTATCAAATAACTTACCAATACGTTGACCTGAAAGTGCTGAAATAAACATACATGGTGCATATTGCATATAAGCTAATGTATTTGTAATGTCTTTTAAGTACGCATTCATTGTTTTATCATTTTTTTCAATAGCATCCCATTTATTGACAACAACGATACACCCTTTACCTGCTTCATGAGCAATACCCGCAATTTTTGTATCTTGTTCTGTAATACCTTCATTGGCATCAATCATAATAAGTACAATATCTGCACGCTCTACTGCTGCTACTGTACGAATAATACTGTACTTTTCAATAGCTTCTGTAACTTTCTTACGTTTCCTAAGTCCTGCTGTATCAATAAGTACATATTTTTGGTCGTCAATAGTCACTTCTGTATCTACAGAGTCACGTGTTGTTCCTGCAATATCACTTACAATAACGCGCTCTTCTCCACAAATTTTATTAACTAGTGAAGATTTACCAACGTTCGGTTTACCAATGATGGCAACCTTAATTGCTTCTTCTTCCTCTTCTTCTTCTGCACCATTTGGGAAGTGTTCTACGATAGCATCTAACATATCTCCTAAGTTAAGAGGTTGTCCAGCTGAAATTGGCACTGGATCACCAAGTCCTAAGTTATAGAACTCATAAATTCCCATTGTTTGTGTTTGCATATCATCTACTTTATTTACAACAAGTACAACAGGTTTGTGAGATTTTCTAAGCATGTTAGCAACGTGCATATCTGAATCTGTAAGTCCTGTTTTAACATCTACTAAAAATACAATAACATCTGCTGAAGCAATCGCAGCTTCTGCTTGTCTTCGCATCTGAGAAAGAATAATATCATTACTTTCTGGCTCGATACCACCTGTATCAATCATTGTGAATCTGTAATTTAACCATTCTACATCTGCATAAATTCTGTCACGTGTTACCCCTGGTGTGTCGTCTACAATAGAAATTCTAGCCTTTGCTAGTCTATTAAACAACGTAGATTTTCCTACGTTTGGTCTTCCTATAATTGCAACTATTGGTTTACTCATTTTATTTCTCCTTTTGCATGTAAAATCTTATCTAGCCATTCTTGTCCTTCATTCGGCATTACGAGAACCGGAATCCCTATTTCATCTCTCAGTTGATCTACTGTATAGTCATCTAAAAAGACTTCTTCACCATATTTTAACATATTCTCAGCAATTAGCAAAACTTTCCCTATGTTTTGTTTAGATTTTAAACTCTTTACGATGTCTTGTCCTGTCAAAAGTCCAGTTACAGTCACGTATTCTCCAAAATATTCATTCACTATAGGATAGACATGAATCGTAAGGTTTGGAAACTTTTCTTTTATCTTTGCTACACATTTTTTCATAAAGTGTTCGGTAATACAACCTGTAGCAATAGCACACTCAAAATCTTTTTGATCGCCTACTACTTTGCTTAATGCCTTTTCTAGTTCATACTCAAATTTAGTAAGCATACCTACCCCATTGTCTAAAACTGGGAAGCCTTCATACTCCTCATATTCAAGTTGTGGCATTTGGCCTGTAATATAGAACTCATCTGCTGCAAAGACAAAACGTGTGCCCATTTTTTCTAAGTAATACTTTTGCCACTTGCCAATGACTCCAACCACTTCACGGGCTGAGACTTCATCAAAAGATTTTAAGTAAGGTAAGTGCTCTCTAAACTTAGATACCCCTACAGGTACAACTGTAAGTGATAAAATATTAGGAATAAACTGGCTCAAATCTTGTATCGTTTGGTCAAGCACCTTGCCATCATTGAGTCCTGGACAAAGCACAATTTGCCCATTGATTTGAATACCATTGTCCACTAATTCTTTAAGTTGGTCCATAATAGCACCTGCAAAGCGGTTATGAAGCATATCTGTTCTCACCTTAGGATCCGTTGCATGAATGGATACATTGAGAGGTGAAAGACGATACTTGGTCATACGCTCTTTGTCATAATCTGAGATATTAGTGAGTGTAATGTAATTGCCATTGAGGAAAGACATACGCCAGTCATCATCTTTAAAATAAACGGTCTCACGCATATTAGGCGGTAACTGGTCAATGAAGCAGAACTTACATTTGTTACGACATCTTAAAAGTTCATCCATAAGTTCTGTTTCAAAAACGAGACCTAAATCTTCGCCATAATCTTTTTCAATTTCAAGCTCCCAAATTTCTCCGTTAGCCTTTTCCACGGCTACTTCTATTTCTTCATCACTAAGTAAAAAGCGATAATCAAAAACGTCTTGAATACGCTCACCATTAATGGCTAGGAGCTTATCGCCTTTTTCAATCTCCAGTTCTTGTGCAATACTATCTTCTAGTACTTCTATTATTAAGTGGGGTTTATACGCTGTACGATTTTTCAATTTCTTCAACTCCTATTTTAAGTACATAAAAGCACCTAACGTTCCACGTTTCCCTTTTGTTTTGCGATGTGAGAAAAACGTATCACTTTCGCAACACGTACACATCTCAGCCTTAGCAATCTGATTAGGTTTTATACCTATTTTTTCTAAACTGTAGGCGTTACATCTCCATAAATCAATATGATATTTACCATTTGTATCATTTTTCACAATGAAAGGTTGTTCACCAAAATGCTTCAAAAATTCATCTGCTACATCAGCATGAACTTCAAAACAGCAAGGGCCTATAGAAGGTCCAATGCCTACTTCTATTTCTTCTAGCGGAACGTGATGTCTCTCATGCCATCTATTTATCATTTTTCTGCCAATTTCGTTGACAGTCCCACGCCAACCTGCATGGGCCATACCAATCATACCATACTTTTTTGCATAAAAAAACAGTGGAACGCAATCTGCATAGTGAGTAACTAGTGTAAGCCCCTTATCTTTTGTATAAATACCATCGACACTTTCCCATTTATTAGGCCTTACAATACCATTTCCTGCATCCTCTAAAGTGACTTCTTCTATACATGTTTCATGGGCCTGTCTTGAAAGCACCATATGCTGGATGTCAGATCCTAGAAGGTGAGCTACACGCTTATAATTTTCCATCACATTTTCTTTTTCATCCTCACGATTAAAACCTAAGTTTAAACTCTCACACTCACCTGTACTCACCCCCCCAAGCTTTGTTGAGAAGCAATGCACCATATAGGGATCCCCTTCCCATTGTTTAAAAACAACATGAGGCAATATACCCTCTTTATAACTTGCACCATAGCTTTCTTTCATCTCTATTCCTCCTTAAAATGCAGCCTTCAAATGGGTGAGTTGCTCCCCTAATATTTCAACTACATCAAACCGACACGCTACTTCTGTCTTGTAGTGCGTCATTATGTAGTAATGGGCCACATGCAAAATTCTCTTCTTTTTATAATAGTTGACACTTTCTCTAGGTAGACCACATTTAGTGGAATGACGATATTTAATTTCAATAAAAACTAAATAGTTCTCATCTTGTCCTATAATGTCTATTTCTCCTAAGCGACAACGATAATTTCTCTCTAAAATATGATATCCTAATTGTTCTAAGTAGTCACTGGCTACTTGCTCATAAAAACTACCTACTTGCCTATTATTTTGTCTGGCTTGACGCTTTTTTATAGAGTTCATCTAAATCACTTACAAACACCAAAATTTAAGCCATAATATCATACAACTCCTCTGGTATTTGAGCTCCTATCCCAATTTCTGTTAAAAGTGTAGCCAGTTTCTCATCTTTATAAACGGGTATATTTTGTTTCTTGGCTTCTTCTAAAATATTTTCTGCCACATAGCCTTGTCCTTCTGCTATAACAATCGGTGCACTTCCTTTAGTAAGATCCTAACTAACGGCTGCAGCACGTTTTAAGTTTTTTTCATCGTAGTCCCTCCTTATTAAATACTTTTAGGATTGAGGTTTATCTCGCCCTGCTTCAGTATATCCAGGAGCGGTTCTAACGCGCTTTCTCCTTTTATCCCACCTTTTCCCTTGCTCTTTCGCTAAAACTCTACTATATAGCTTAATACTCGTTTCTACGCAAGTTTGTAATTTTCCATCTTTTTATTCTCTACTTTTATAAGTGTGCCCTCTAGCCTATCTCCTTTATGTCGGTGATTGATAAAGTCAGGTCTAGATGTAGATAATGCTGCCTTAGCTTATTCAGTTAAGGCAGCATATGATGTGAGCGTGTTTGAAAATCTGTTTCCTTTTAAATGTGCTTGATTGGTCACTAAAATCCCTCATTTTTCAAAAATGATTTACGATGCAGTGGTGTAATCCCATAAGTACGGATGCCATTGTAGTGGGCATTGCTTCCGTACCCTTTATTACTCTCCCAGTCATAGTGTGGGTAAGTTTGAGCATAGTCTTTCATCATACGGTCTCTTGTTACTTTGGCTATAATACTTGCAGCTGCAATAGCTGCACTTTTATCATCACCTTTAATCACAGCATGTTGAAGTGTGTCTACACCTTTAATCAGCTTATCACCATCTACTAGAACCACATCTACCGCTTCTGGAATCTGACTTAATGCAAGACACATGGCTTTAAAAGTTGCTTGTAAGATGTTAATTTCATCAATTTCAGGTGCTTCTACAATACCGACTCCTATGTAAAGCGCTTTTGCCTTAATTTCATCGTAAAGTGCTTCTCTTTTTTCTTCGGCTATTTTCTTAGAATCTTTAACCCCTAATAACTGACAGTCTTTGGGTAATACCACTGCACAAGCTACAACTGGACCTGCGAGTGGCCCTCTTCCTACTTCATCAATCCCCACAAGCACTTTTTCATCCCCACTAAAAGTTTCATCAAAGTAAAGCTTATCCGCCCATTCTGCTTTCAACTTTTCCTGTGTTTCTATTTGCTTTTTATATTTTTGGCAAAGTTTAAGCACGCTTGCACGTGTATCCGTCTCATAAGCGCCTATAAGTGAAAGAAGCGCCTCAGAAGAAGCGCTTTTAAATTCCAACTCTATTGCTTTTACTGTTTTTTTCATTTCATTCATTATTTCAGTGCTCCTATCGTATCAAAAGGATAAATTCTAAAGCCACCAATAGCAATAATCTTTTCTCCTTCTACGGCTCCAAATACACGACTATCTGCACTTTCTTCTCGGTTATCTCCCATCATCCAATAGCTTCCTTCAGGTACAGTATAGGGAAACTCAATATCGCTCCAAGAAAAAGGATAGGTTGTATGCTCATATCTTACATAACTAGACTCATCAATGGCTTCACCATTCACATACACATCCCCATCTATGAGGTCCACCGTGTCACCACCTGTAGCAATAAGACGCTTCACAAGTCGATCTCCATCTTCATAGAAAATGACAATTTCACCTATTTTAGGTGATCGGCCATAGGCTGTAAAAGGACTCACCACTAAGTGATCCTTTTGCATAATCGTTGGAATCATAGACCCACTTGGAACTTCTGTATGCATAGCAACAAATCGAATGACTAAAAGGGCTGCTAAAAGAGCTACCAATAAATCTTTACTAAAGTCTAATATATTTCTTAACTTTTGCATGACTAAGCCTTCTTTCTTTTCATTTTATCCACTTATTTCAAAACACCTATAAATTGAAAAGGAAAAATTTTGTAAGCTCCTATTGCAATAATCGCATCTTGTGAAATCGCTCCAAAAATACGACTATCTGCACTTCCTTCTCGATTATCTCCCATCATGAAATAATAGCCCTCTGGCACAGTATAAGGAAACTCTACATCACTTCCTGCATATTCTCTTGTACCGTTATAAGTATGTATATAAGCTGATTCATCTATTTCTTCATTATTAATATAGACTCTGCCCTCTTTTAAGTCAATGACATCCTGAGGCGCTGCAATCACACGCTTGATTAGGTTCTCCCCTCCATATTCAAACACAACAATTTCGCCTTTTTTAGGTAATCTATAATAACTTGGAATCAAATTTACGATTAAATGATCTCCTGGTACAATGGTGGGCACCATTGAAGCAGAAGGAATCCTTGTATGCATCATTAAAAACTGAGAAATAAGAAGGGCACACAATACAGCAAGTAGTGGCTCCTTCATAAGTTCTAATAAACTTCTAATTTTTTTCAATCGTCTCAGTCCTCTCTTATGAGGTCTGATGGAGATTCAACAGTAATTTTGCCTAGCTTTCCACTTCTAAATTCATCTAAAACAACAAGTGAAGTTCTTGTCTCATCTACATCTCCACCAGGCACAATAAAGCCACGTTTTTTACCTATTGTCATAAGTATATCATAGCCTGTCATCTCTGGTAAGATTTCAACTTTATAACGCTCTTCTAATTTATTTTTATAGCGTAGTGCTGCAAACTCCAAAAAGTACATAGCAAGTTCACGTGAGTCTACGATTTCATCCTTAATTGACCCTATGAAAGCTAATTTCTTAGCCACTTCTTGATCTTCAAACTTTGGCCACAAAATCCCTGGCATATCTAAAAGTTCAAATCCTTTTTTAATTTTAACCCATTGTTTCCCACGCGTTACACCTGGTTTATCACCTGTTTTAGTAGAGCCTTTCCCTACAAGTGAGTTAATAAAAGTAGATTTTCCTACGTTTGGAATCCCTACAATCATGGCACGAATTGGACGGTAAATACGACCTCTTGCCTTATCACGCTCAATTTTTTCTCTAAGCATTTCTTCAGCAGCTGCTGTTACTTCTTTAAGTCCTTTTCCTGATGTCGCAACAATTTCGATTACCTTTACATCAGCACTACTATACCACTTGCTCCATTCTTTCACAACGTTTGGATCAGCAAGGTCACTTTTATTTAAAATAATAAGGCGCATTTTGCCTTTTGTTAACTTATCAATATCAGGATTTTTTGTACTATATGGTGCACGTGCGTCAAGTAATTCAATGACAATATCTACAAGTTTAACATTCTCCTCTATGAGACGTCTTGTTTTTGTCATATGACCTGGATACCACTGTATTTGCATATTTTTCACCTTTATTTCTATAAGATATATTTATTTTAAAAATGGATTTTGCCAAAAGGGCCATACTCTTAAATCAATACGTCCAATCATTTGATCCCTTTGCACACATCCAATATAATTAAACCGACTGTCAATACTGCTATTGTAATTATCACCTAAAACAAAATAGGCGTCTTCTGCCAGTATAAGGGGGTACTTTATATCACCTCTATGCATCATAGCATTTTCTGTTGGATAATTGATAGGGGTGCCGTTAACGTAAAGCCTTCCATCCTTATAATCAATAAGGTCACCTGGTACACCTATAATACGCTTGACAACAGGTGTTGTCACATTACTTGTATAAAATCCTATAATATCCCCTCTTTTAGGCATTCCTATTTTATAGACTAACTTATTAATAATGACCATATGATTGTTCTCTAAAAGGGGCGCCATAGATGTCCCTTGTACTTTCAAATTTTGCACTAAGAAAGTATTCATGACAACAACAACAATCACCGCGATGGTTAAGTCTTTCAAGAAACCTAAGAGTTGGTCATACTTTCTACTCTTTGGATCTTTCATCACTGGATTTCTCTCATTTCTATACACAAAAAGGGACTTAAAAAGTCCCTTTTTATTTTATTAATTGTGTTCTTACTTAATTAATTCTTTAACTTTAGCATTTTTACCAACGCGGTCACGTAAGTAGTTAAGTTTAGCACGTCTTACTTTACCACGACGAATTACTTCGATTTTTTCAAGAAGTGGTGAATGAACTGGCCATGTTTTTTCAACACCAACACCGTAAGAAATTCTTCTTACTGTGAAGTTTTCACGAGCGCCACCATTTTGTCTTTTTAATACGATCCCTTCGAACATTTGGATACGTTCTCTTTGACCCTCTTTGATACGAGCGTAAACACGTACTGTGTCACCTACGTTAAATGGTGTTACTTCTCTAATTTGTTCGTTTTCAATTGCTCTGATAATTTCGTTCATGTGTATTCTCCTTTAATCTGAGGCGTTCATTACCTAAATATACAGGCAGAGGACCGTCCGTAATAACTCTAGGCAATTATAGCATGTCTTTCTAGGATTTGCAACGATTTTTTGCATATTCCTGAATAAAGCTTTTTTCTTTTTGTGTTAAATTTGCTTTTTTTAATAAGTCTGGTCGCTTATTAAAAGTGTTAATAATAGACATTTCTCGTCTATAAGTTGCAATTTTTTGATGATTCCCTGATAAAAGGACTTCTGGTACAGGTTGATCCCTATAAACAGCGGGTCTTGTATAGTGAGGATACTCAAGGAGTCCCTCTGAAAAACTTTCATCTTGGAAGGATTCAGCCTTTCCTAATACACCAGGAACAAGGCGGCTAATGCTGTCTGCTACAACAAGTGCCGCAAGCTCTCCACCTGTTAAGACATAGTCCCCGATAGAAACTTCTTGTGTCACAATAGCATCTAGTGCACGTTGGTCAATTCCCTCATAGTGTCCACATAAAAGAACAATATGCGCTTCACTACTCAAAGCTTCTGCCATATGCTGTTGCCATGGCTTACCTTGTGGTGACATATAAAGCACTTGACTTGGTGCTACCTCTGTATTTGCCACAATGTGGTCATAACAAGCACACACAGGGTCTGCCATCATCAGCATCCCCGCACCACCACCATATGGATAATCATCTACCTGTAGATGTTTATTATTTGCAAAATCACGAATATTAACCGCTTCAATTTCAATCAACCCATTTTGTCTTGCACGTCCTAAAATACTACACTTCACTGCATCTTCGATCATCTCTGGAAACAGTGTCATAATGGTAATTTTCATGACAAATCTTCCAACCCTTCTAAAAGGTGTACAATCATTTGTCTATTAGCAATGTCTACTTTTAAAATACATTGCTTAATTGCTGGAATCAAAATTTCTTTTTGGGCGCTTTGTACAACATACACGTCATTGCTTCCTGTTACAAGAATATCTGTAAGCTCTCCCAGGTCACGCCCCTCTTCTGTGATTACTTGGATTCCATATAAGTCACATTGATAGTATTCATCTTCTTTTAAAGGTAAGGCATCTTTACGATTGATTTTAAGTGTACTATTTTTAAGTAGTTCTGCCTCATCCATTGTATCGATCCCTTTAAATTTTAAAAGTACGAAATTTTTATGGTAACGTACTGTTTCAATTTCTTTTGTAATTTCTGTACGATTTTGTACAATAATTTCTTTAAGTTTTCCAAAACGCTTCACATCATCTGTAGAAGGTAGTACACGTACTTCTCCTTTTACGCCATGTGTGTTAACAATTTTTCCGATAGTAAACATTTGTTCCATTATTCTAGTTCCTTTCTATTGGTTCTTAACCACTCACTATAAAGGCTCAATGAGAGACTTTTTAGTCAATTTCTAAGAACTATGTATTCATTCTATTACAAAGTATACCCGCTGTCTTGATTTATTAAAACCCATCGTTGAGACTTTCTAAGGCTTAAAGGTCCTTGTAAAAATTCTGTATATAATAAATAGGTTAGGGAATCCCCTAACCTATTCACTAATTTCAACAACCACTTTCTTATTTGAAGAGACTGTTGCTGACTTTACAATGGTACGGATTGCTTTCGCAATCTTTCCTTGCTTTCCGATGATTTTACCCATATCACTTGGGGCTACTTTTAGTTCTAGAATTACTGCATTCTCGTCTTCGCGTTGTGACACAGAAACTTCTTCTGGAAAGTCGACCAATTGTTTGGCGATCACTTCAACTAAACTTTTCATCGGATAACCTCCATACAGGCGTTAATTACATTTCTACGCCAGATTTTTTAAGTAAAGTTTTAACTGTATCTGTTGGTTGAGCACCATTTGCTAGCCATTTTTCAACAGCTTCTTTGTTTACGCTTAATTCATTTGGTTCTTGACATGGGTTGAAGAAACCTACTTCTTCGATGAAACGACCATCTCTTGGTGAACGAGAATCTGCTACTACGATTCTATAAAAAGGAGCTTTCTTTGCACCTAATCTTTTTAAACGAATTTTTACTGCCATGTGTGTTACCTCCTAAGGTTATTAAAAATATTTTATTTATTTACATAAAAGGTAGTTTAAATTTATTACCTTTTTTGCCTTTCATCATGCCTGAAAACTGTTTCATCATTGTTTGCATTTGTTCAAACTGTTTGATGAGACGATTAACTTCTTGAAGATCACGCCCACTTCCTGCTGCAATACGTTTCTTACGAGACATATTAATAATTGTTGGATTTTGACGTTCTTCCTTGGTCATGGATAAAATAATGGCTTCAATGTATGCGAGTTGCTTATCATCTACATTAATATCGCCCATCTTAGCTGTGTTCATTCCTGGTAACATCCCAAGAATTTGGTTAAGTGGTCCCATTTTTTTTATTTGACGCATTTGATCTAAGAAGTCATCAAAGTTAAATTCAGCTTTCCTAAATTTAGCTTCTAGCTCTTTAGCTTTTTCTTCATCATAATTTTCTTGTGCTTTCTCAATTAAAGTGAGGACATCGCCCATTCCTAAAATACGAGAAGCCATACGCTCTGGATGGAAGGGTTCTAAATCACTAAGCTTTTCACCCATACCTGCGTATTTGATTGGTTTATTAGTTACAGCCTTAACAGATAACGCTGCACCACCTCTGTTATCACTATCAAGCTTAGTCATAACAATACCATCGATGCCTAATGCTTCATTAAAAGATTCTGCTACGTTAACAGCATCTTGCCCTGTCATCGCATCTACAACCAATAAGATTTCTCTTGGTTTAACTTCTGCTTTAATGAATTTTAGCTCGTCCATAAGCACTTCGTCAATATGTAGACGACCTGCTGTATCTAAAAGGACTACATCATAATTATTTTCTCTTGCATGGGCCATTCCCGCTTTTGCAATATCTACCGGGTTATGGTCTGTACCTAAAGAAAATACTGGAACATTAACTTGCTTACCTACTTTCATAAGCTGGTCAATAGCGGCTGGACGATACACGTCACATCCTACTAATAAAGGTCTTTTCCCTTGTGATTTAATAAGGGCAGCTAGCTTTCCACTTGTTGTGGTTTTACCAGCACCTTGAAGACCGACCATCATAATTGGTGTAATACCCTTTGAAGCAAAAGCAATTTTGCTTTGAGCGCCACCCATTAATGCAACAAGTTCATCATTAACAATCTTGATTACTTGTTGCCCTGGTGTTAAACTTTCTAACACCTCTGTGCCTACTGCACGTTCTTCTATAGTTTTAATAAATTGTTTAACGACTTTGAAGTTAACATCTGCTTCTAAAAGGGCAAGTTTAACTTCTCTCAATGCCATTTTTACATCTTTGTCGCTAAGTTTCCCTTTACTTTTAAGCTGTTTAAAAACTTCTTGTAATTTGGTTGATAATTGATCAAAGGCCATTTTCGGAAGTCCTCCTACATTTCACTTGACAATTGTTCAAGAAGTGCAATGGCTTCTTGCAATTGCTTTTCTTTTTCTGTTTCACCACTTGGTGAAAATTGTTTAAGTTTATCTTTTACTTCTGTAAGAATCTTTTCCTGTGTGACGTATTTTGTCCATAAGCCTAACTTGCTCTCAAGATCAAGCATCTTGTGCTCAGCTTTCTTAATGGTGTCAAAAACGCTTTGGCGGCTAATATTGTAGGTTGTGGCGAGTTCACCGAGCGATAAATCGTCAAAATAGTAACGCATCAGTAAGTCACGTTGTTTGTCTGTGAGTAGTGACTCATAAAAATCATATAAATAACTAACTTCAACAAACTTCTCCATACAACACCCCCTAGCTGTCAGCCTCTTTTGCTTTACAGATGAATTATAAAGAATAACTTATAGTTTGTCAACTCTATTTTTTATTTCTGTTGAAATAATGCTGCTGCAAAGGCTACAGGGTCAAACGGTTGAAGGTCATCTATCTTCTCACCTACACCTATATATTTAACAGGTACATTTAAGTTTTCACAAATCCCTACAACAGCCCCGCCTTTTGCAGTTCCATCGAGTTTTGTCAAAATGATGCCATCTACACTTGCAACTTCTTTAAATACTTTTACTTGAGAGATGGCATTTTGACCTGTTGTAGCATCTAATACAATCAGCACTTCTTTGTGTGCTTCTGGGTATTCACGTTCAATGATACGCCCCATCTTTTCAAGTTCTTTCATTAAATTCGTTTTATTTTGAAGACGCCCTGCTGTATCACAGATGAGTAAATCACATTTTCTAGATTTAGCGGCCTTAATGCCATCGTAGACAACGGCTGCTGGATCTGAGCCTTCTTCATGTTTAATAAGTGGTGTCTGGGAACGATCTGCCCAAATTTGAAGTTGCTCAATAGCCGCTGCACGGAAAGTATCTGCTGCTGCTAAAACAACATTTTTACCTTCATCTTTAAATTGATAAGCAAGTTTCCCAATTGTTGTTGTTTTACCTACACCGTTTACACCAATCACTAAAATAACATTAGGCTTGCCTTCTTCAATAAGTGGTTTCCATTCATGTGCAGTTAAAATGCCTGTAATAATATCTTGTAGTGCTTGTTTTAAATCATTAGGCTCTGTAATTTTTTCAACTTTAACTTTTTCACGAAGTTTTGCCATAATGTTCATGGTTGTCTCTACACCAAAGTCAGCCATAATTAAGGCTTCTTCTAACTCTTCGTATAAATCTTCATCGATTTTTTTAAAACCTTTTAGTACATCATCTACTGCACCTAAAAATTGGTCACGTGTTTTAGTTAGTCCACTAAACAACTTAGAGAAGAGGCCCTGTTTCTTAGGTGCTTCTTCTGTACTTTCCGCTTGCTTAGCTTCCTCTGCTACTCTTGCAGCTTCTGCTTGTTTAGCTTCTTCTACTATTCTTGCGGCTTCCGCTTGTTTAGCTTCCGCTGCTACTCTTGCGGCTTCCGCTTGTTTAGCTTCTTCTGCTACTCTTGCAGCTTCTGCTTGTTTAGCTTCTTCTACTATTCTTGCGGCTT
>NZ_JAVVQU010000002.1:90126-151647 GCF_036655075.1 Niameybacter sp.
TCTGCTACTCTTGCAGCTTCTGCTTGTTTAGCTTCTTCTACTATTCTTGCGGCTTCCGCTTGTTTAGCTTCCTCTGTTGCTCTTGCAGCTTCTGCTTGTTTAGTTTCTTCTGCTATTCTTGCTTCTTCCTGTATTTGACTTGCTTGTATTGGTGCTACCTCAGTTGCCTGACTCTCTTCTTTTCTTTTGAAAAACTTTTTGAAAAATGACACGCTTAGTCCTCCTTAACTTGTCTTCTTATCTAAATATTTTGTTGCCTCTTCAAGTTTAATTGAAAGGACAGTTGAAACCCCACGCTCTTGCATCGTGACACCATATAGCGTATCAGCTCGTTCCATTGTACCTTTTCTATGTGTAATAACAATAAATTGTGTATCTTTTGAGAGACTTCCTAAATACTCTGCAAAACGTAATACGTTGGCATCATCTAAAGCTGCCTCAATCTCATCAAGTACACAAAATGGAGATGGTTTAAGTTTTAAAATCCCAAAGAGCAATGCAATGGCGGTTAGCGTTCTTTCACCCCCTGAAAGTAATGTCATGTTTTGAAGCTTTTTACCTGGTGGTTTTGCAATAATCTCAATCCCAGACTCTAAAATATTTTCTTCATCTACCAACTGTAAGAAGGCCATTCCTCCTCCAAAAAGTTCTTGGAAAACATAACTAAAGTTTTCTGCAATAACGCTAAACTGCTCTCTGAAAATTTCATGCATTTTAGCTGTGAGCTGGTCAATGAGTTCCATCAAGCCTGCTTCTGCTTTTTCAATATCTTGTCTTTGTTCAGATAAGAACTCAAAGCGTGTCTTAGTTTCATCAAACTCCACAACAGCATTGACATTGACATGTCCAATCACCTTAATCTGTGCACGTAACCTGTCACTTTGTTTCTTCATCTCAACAAGTGGTCCCATATCCTTTTTAAAAGGCAGACAAGCTGAATAGGTCAGTTCATATTGATCCCACATAGTATCACTTTGTTTCTTCTCTTCAAGATCAACCATTTCTTTCTTCGTTGTAAGCCTATAATTCTCTTCTTTTAAGTTAGCTATACGTTCTGAAACCTTTTCTAACGCTTGATCATAGCTTGCAAGTGTCTCCTCAAGTTTAATACGCCCTTGCTCTAAATCTACTTTTCCTTGTTTAGAGGCTTCAATGGCTTCACCTAACTTTTGGATTTTCACCTGTGCTTCTTCTATGACTTCATGAATCTTTTTCTCATCTTTTATGAGAGAGTCTTTACGTTCTACAATACTTAAATGTTGTTCATCTGTATTATTTAGGTTGTGCTCTAAAGTTTTCAGTTGTTCTTCAATATGTTTGCGATTTTGCACAAGTGTAGAGAGGGCTATCTTTTCCTCTGTCAAAGCATTTCTCAAGCTTTCACGTTGATTTTTCAAAGCTTCTAACTCTTGTTCAAGAGCCTTTAAGCTTTCTTGATCCATGACAATGGTTTCTTCTAGTGCTCGAATCTTCTCATAAACTTCATCTTTGCCTTTAGATGCTACTTCTTTAGCTTCTTCTATTGCAAGTTTTTCTTCTACTAATTGAAGTTGAGACTGCTTAGTCAACTTGAGGCTATTTTCTCCTTTATCAATATCTAAGATAATAGCGGTCTCTGTTTCTTTAAGACTTTCACATTTTTTATAAGTGGCTTCCCACTCGATGCGTAATGTCTCTCTTTGTGCCTCTTTTTCCTTAAGTCTATCACTTAGAGTATGTGTCTCTTGCTCCAGTTGTACGTACAGCTCTTGCAACTCTTTAAGCTCCCTTGTACGCGCAAAAATATTATTTTTATTATTTTTGCTTGCCCCACCACTTAAAGACCCACCTGCGTGGAAGACTTCTCCGTCTATGGTTACAATTTTATAGCGGTATTTGTACTTACGAGCAATAGCTGAAGCATTGTTCATATCATCTACAATGAGGATGCGCCCAAGTAAGTTAGCCACGATAGGCTTATACAATGCCTCAAATGTAACTACTTCACTCCCAAGACCTAAGAAACCTGGTTCTTGACGTAGGGCTTCTATATCTTGTACAGCCCCAAAAGTTTGAATGGTATCTAATGGTAAGAACGTTACTTTACTAATATTACGTTGTTTCATAAGCTGAATCATCGCCTTAGCATCTCGCTCAGTCTGGGTGACCACATTTTGCATAGCCCCACCTAGTGCTGTCACAATAGCAATTTCATAGGCCTTAGGTACTTGGATTAAATCTGCTGTAATTCCTAAGATGCCTTTCCATTTGCTCTCATCTTGCTTTTTCAAGGTCAGTACTTGCTTAACGCTTTGGTAATAGCCTTCAAAGTCATTTTTAACTTGCTCTAACCAACCTATTTGGCGCTTAGCTTGTTCTTTCTTTTGGGCATTGGTATGCCAATTACGCTCAAGTTCTGTAAGCGTTTCTTGTATAGTCTTTCTTTGCACTTCTAAAGCATTAAAAGTTGTTTTAGCTGCTTCTAAGGCTTCTTTTGTTTCCTTTTCCTTCTTACGCCCAACTTGTACACTGACTTCTTGGTGGGTAATCTCACTATTTAAGCTCTGAATGGCTTCTGTAAGCTGCGTATAACGATAATCCATCTGTTCCTCAATAGAACTTTGTTTATCAATCTCAGATCTTAACAGGTCGATTTGGTGGACCTTGTCAAATACTTCTGCTTTAGAACTTTCTAAGTTTTTTTCTTTTTGTTCTAAGTCTTTTTGCTCTTCTTCAAATTCTTTTTCTCTTTTGATTAATCGCTCCCGTTTAGTTACCTCTTCCAGTTCTAATGCTGTGCCCTTAACCTTTAAGACTTGATACTCATTTTGCATCATTTCTTTATAGTCTTGTTGCTTCTTCGTATCTTTGTCGATTTGTTCCATCAGTTGATGAATACTACTAATACGCTCTTGGCTAATTTGAATCCCTGATCGTTGATGTTGTTGCTCTTTTTCTAAGTCACTAATATGATTTAAAAGCTTTTCAAGTTCTCTAAAAAGCGCTTCACGCTTTGCTTTGCTTGCTGCTTGCTTTTCACCAATCTCATCTTTTTGTCTGTTTGTCGCTACTAACTCTTGGGTAATGCCCTCTAAGTTTTCATTAAGTCTCGTCGTATCTTGTTTAATACGCTCCACTTCTTCAATATAGAGATTGATGTCAATCTCCTTCAATTCATCTTTGAGTTTCCAATACGCCTTTGTCTTTTCCGCTTCTTTTTCTAGAGGTTCTAGACGGGATTCAATCTCACTCATAATATCGTGGATACGGAGTAAGTTCTCCCTTTCTTTGTCTAGCTTTCTTTCTGCTTCTAGACGGCGTACTTTATATTTATAAATCCCAGCTGCCTCTTCAAACAAGCTACGTCGGTCTTCTGGTTTAGAACTTAAAATCTTATCGATTTGACCTTGTCCAATAATAGAGTATCCTTCTTTACCAATCCCTGTATCCATAAAAAGCTCTTGAATGTCTTTTAATCTACATGGAGACCCGTTGATAAAGTATTCACTCTCACCTGAGCGATAAACACGTCTTTTAATGACGACTTCATCATACTCAATAGATAAAACATGGTCATCATTTTTAATAAACATGGATACTTCTGCATAACCTAAAGATTTTCGTTTCTCAGTTCCTGCAAAAATAATGTCTTCCATCTTAGTTCCACGAAGTGTTTTTGCACTTTGCTCACCAAGAACCCATCTAATAGCATCTGCAACGTTACTTTTACCACTTCCATTCGGTCCAATAACGGCTGTTATGCCTTGTGGAATGTTCAGCTTAACAGCATCACCGAAAGACTTAAATCCATGTATCTCTATTTTCGCTAGATACATATATCACCTCATCATTATTTTTCCAATGCTTTTAATGCTGTTTGAGCGGCATGTTGCTCCGCTTCTTTTTTACTTTTACCAATGCCTTTTCCTAGGCATATTTCTCCATGATAAACAGCTACATAAAAATCTTTATCATGATCTGGACCCTTCTCATCTACTACTTCATAGTGCAGAGGTTGTGTACTTTCCTTTTGAATATTTTCTTGTAAAATCGTTTTGAAATCCGTATAGAGTGCATCGACAGATAAATGGTCTACATTTTTAATTAATGTAGAGGTTAAAAACTCTACAACATCTTCAAACTGACCATCTACAAAAATAGCCCCTGTAATGGCTTCAAAAGCATCTGCTAGAATGGAGTTACGTGTACGTCCTCCTGTCATCTCTTCACCTTTGCCAAGCAGGATATACTCACCTAACTCCATAATACGTGCACTTCTTGCTAGTGATCCTTCACATACAATACTCGCACGTATTTTTGACAAATCACCTTCTGGCATAACCGGATACTTATCAAATAAGTACTTACTAATAATAAGATCTAAAATGGCATCTCCCAAAAATTCTAGGCGCTCATTATCTTTCATTTGTAAATTGCGGTGCTCATTGGCAAAAGATCTATGGGTAACCGCATTTTTTAAATGTTCTAAAACCTTGAACTTATAGCCCATACGTGCCTCAAGTTCTAAGAGTTGCTTTTGACTCATGATATTTCCTAACTTTTTGTGCATATTAATCGCTCCTAATTTAAGTGATTGCACACTTTAAATAGATTGTTGAATAATTAAAGTGTTTACCTATTCAACATCCTACTTAAGATATGCGAAAAGCCCCGCAAAGCGAGGCCATTTACTAATCTAATCCATTTGCTTGTTTAATGAATTCTACAACATCCCCTACCGTTGCAATATCTTCTGCATCCTCGTTGGAGATTTCCATATCAAATTCTTCTTCTAAAGCCATTATAATTTGAAAAATATCCAGAGAATCTGCATTGAGGTCATCCCTAAAAGATGTTTCTAATGTTACATCTCCTTCTGAAATATTAAGCTGTTCACTAATAATTTCTCTGACTTTCTCAAATACCATACTAACACCTCTTATGAAAATTTATACTTTGATAATATTATATACATGTTTTGTAGTCAATATTATTTAACTAAATTTTGAAGCTATTTTTTCCACTAATTGGTTTTCAATAAACGCTTCAGTCTGTAAGATCGTCGCACAAATTTGCTCTCTCTTAGAGTTCCCATGGGTTTTCACAACAAGTCCATTGACACCTAAAAGTGGTGCGCCACCTTTAGAAGCATAATCAAACTTTTGTTTAATGTTTTTAATTCCCTTCATCATCAAGACTGCCGCCAGCTTAGTAATCCAGTTACGTTTGAACTCTGCTTTGAGCATAGAAAATACCCACATACCGAATCCTTCCATAAACTTTAAAACTACATTTCCAATAAAGGCATCACAAACTAAAACATCTGCTTCTCCAGTTGAAATTTCTCTTGCTTCAATGTTGCCGATGAAGTTTATCTTTTCATCTTCTTTAAGGAGCTGATAAGCTTCTTTTGTTAAGCTATTGCCTTTTTCTTCTTCTGTACCTACATTAATCAAACCTACTTTAGGATTTTTAACGCTCATACACTCTTGCATGTATACGGTGCCCATACGTGCAAATTGAGTCAGATAAGAAGGTTTAGCATCCATATTTGCACCACAATCAATAAGAAGTGTATTGCCTGCTTTAGTTGGGATAATAGGTGCTAGTGCAGGACGTTCCACACCTCGTATGCGTCCTACAATTAAAGTTCCCCCAGCAAGCAATGCACCAGAGTTTCCAGCAGATACAAAGCCATCTACTTTTTTATCTTTAATCAGTTTTAAGCCAACCACCATGGATGAGTCTTTTTTCGAGCGAATAGCACTAACAGGATGGTCTTCCATTGTAATACAGTCTTGGGCATCCACAATTTCAATTTTACTTGAATCGTATGTAATGTCCTTAAGCTTCTCACGAATCCTTGCTTCATTACCTACAAGTACAAGTGTACTCTTAACTTCCTTTGAAGCGAGGATACAGCCTTGAAGCACTTCATCTGGGGCATAATCTCCGCCCATAATATCTACTGCTATCTTTGGCATTTTCATCATCCTTTATCTTTTACTACAAATTAACTAAATATGCAAAAAGACAGCATATAGCTGCCTTATTGCATAGGATTAATCTACTTTAACTACAACGCGATTAGCGTAAGAACCACATGCTTTACAAACACGGTGTGGCATCATAAGTTCACCACATTTAGAACATTTTACTAAGTTAAGTGGAGAAAGTTTCCAATTTGCTTTACGTTGGTTTCTTCTTGCTTTACTCGTCTTTCTTTTTGGTACTGCCATGTTAACACCTCCTCAGTTGCTATTCTTTGCTATTAAGACAAAAAATATCTTTTAGCGCCTCTAGTCTTGGGTCAATGTCAGCCTTTTCACATGTACATGTATCTACATTTAAGTTGGCACCGCATTTGAGGCACATGCCTTTGCAATTGTCTTTGCAGACAGCTTTCATTGGCATAGCCATTGCTATACTTTCTAAAATGGAATCTGACAGGTCAATACTAGATCTTGTCACACGTTTAATATCCTCATCCTCTAAAAGCAATTGCTCACTGTTAGAAAATTGGTCATCAAGTATGGCATGAAGAGGATATTCAAACGTACGCATGCAACGATCACAAATCATTTCTAGTGTGACATCGACATAGCCTGTTACAGCGAAAAGCTCTTGTCTTTTCTCGATGGTCCCATATACTCTTGCTTTGTAATCTGTCACCTTGCTTAACAAACGTAGATTTGTTAGAGAGATTTGAACCTCTTCATCAAACTCTAGTGTGTCTTGTTTTGTAAGTGTCTGGATATTTATTATCATTCGTTTTCACTCCACTAGGTAACACTTCTGTAATTATACATAGCTTAGGATATTTTGTCAATGCATTATTTATGAAGTAATCTTTTAGCATCTCTTGCAATCACAAGCTCTTCGTTTGTTGGTACTAATAACATACGAACTTTTGCATTTTCTGCTGATAAATCTCTTTCTACGCCACGGCATTTGTTTTTCTCAACATCGATTTCAACACCTAACCATGTAAGCATATTTGCTACTTCTTCTCTCATGATTGCATTGTTTTCGCCTAAACCACCTGCGAAACAGATTGCATCTACACCATTCATAAGTGCAGCATATGCACCAATGTATGATACTAAACGATGTTGGAATGCATCCATTGTGAAACGAGACGCTTCATCACCTGCTACAACACCATCTTCGATTTCTCTAAAGTCACTACCCATTTCAGATAATGCAAGTACACCTGATTGTTTGTTAAGCATTGCATCAACTTCTTTAGCGCTCATGCCTTCTTTTTCCATTAAGAATGGAATGATAGCTGGATCGATATCCCCTGAACGTGTACCCATTACAAGACCTGCAAGTGGTGTGAATCCCATTGATGTTTCAACAGATTCGCCATTTTTAACAGCACATACACTTGCACCATTACCTAAATGACATACAATGATTTTAGTTTCTTCAACTGGTTTGCCAAGCATCTCAGCTGCTTTTTGTGATACATATTTGTGTGATGTACCATGGAAACCGTATTTACGCACACCATGTTTTCTGTAGTATTCTTGTGGAATAGCATACATAAAAGCTTCTTTTGGCATTGTTTGGTGGAAAGCAGTATCAAATACAGCTACCATTGGTACGCCTGGCATAAGTTCTTCACATGCACGAATACCTGTTAAGTTTGCTGGGTTATGAAGTGGTGCAAGATCACTACATGCTTCGATTGCTGCAACAACTTCGTCTGTAATAACTACAGAATCAGTGAATTTTTCTCCACCATGTACAATACGGTGACCTACTGCATTAATTTCATCAATTGAAGATACACATGCCGTTGGGCCTGCTGTAATCATCTCGATCATTTTTTCTAGTGCTTCTTTGTGAGTATGGAATTCACAAGCAAGTTTAACAGTATCTTGACCTTCTGTTGTATGTTTGATGAATGAACCATCAATACCGATTCTTTCACAGATCCCGATTGCTAAAACACTTTCGTTTTCCATATTTAATACTTGATACTTAAGTGATGAACTACCACAGTTTACGACTAAAACGTTCATTGAACTCTCTCCTTAAAATTAAATAAATTTGTTACTTAGTTATTTTGAGCTTGTACAGCTGTAACTGCTACAACACCAACGATGTCGTCTGCACTACAACCTCTTGATAAATCATTTACAGGTTTAGCAATACCTTGTGTAATTGGGCCATATGCTTCTGCTTTTGCAAGACGTTGTACAAGTTTGTAACCGATATTACCTGCATCTAAATCTGGGAATACAAGGACATTTGCACGTCCAGCCACTTTACTTTCTGGCGCTTTTGCACTACCTACTTCTGGTACGATTGCAGCATCTAATTGAAGCTCGCCATCTACTGTAAGCTCTGGATATTCCGCTTTTGCAATACGTGTTGCTTCTACTACTTTATCTACATCAGCATGTTTTGCACTGCCATATGTAGAGTGTGAAAGCATTGCAACAATAGGTTCTTCACCTACTAATTGTGAAAAGCTTTTTGCTGAACTATCTGCAATAGCTGCAAGTTCTTCTGCATTTGGATTTTGGTTAAGTCCACAGTCAGAGAATACAAAAATACCATTTGAGCCTAAATCGCAATTTGGAACATCCATAATGAAGAAGGCTGATACAAGTTTTGTATTTGGAGCTGTTTTTAAAATTTGAAGACATGGTCTAAGGACATTAGCTGTTGAGTTGACTGCACCAGCAACCATACCATCTGCTTTACCCATTTTAACCATCATTACACCTAAGAATAAGGAATCTTTGTTAAGAAGTTCGTTGGCTTTTTCAGTTGTCATACCTTTAGCACCACGAAGTTCTACTAATTTCTCAACATAAGTATCTAGCTCTTCAAAAGTTTGAGGATCTACAATTTGAGCTTTATCTAAATCTAAACCATTTGCTTTATCTAAAATTTCATCTTTGTTTCCGATAAGAATAAGATTTGCAATTTCTTCTTTTAAGATAACATGTGCCGCATTAAGCGTACGCATATCTCCTGTTTCTGGTAAAACAATTGTTTTCTTGTCGCTTTTAGCACGTACTTTAATTGAATCTAAAAAAGACATTATAAAACCCCTTTCAAATTTTTCCTTTTATCCATTCCTCTTTTCATATTATATAAAATGTATCTCGTGTATACAAGAGTGAATTTGAAAAAATTCGTCTTTCTTGTAAGTTTAGTCTTTAATCTGACTATACTTTAAGCTAAAATAGAGCATACTTAATTCATGATTCCGGAGGTTTTTATGCAAATTATTGGCATTGTTGTAGAATATAACCCTTTTCACAACGGACATTTTCATCAAATCGAACAAATACGTACAAAGTATCCAGAATGTGCAATCGTAGTGGTTATGAGCGGTCATTTTTCTCAAAGAGGCCTACCCTGCGTTTTAGATAAATATACGCGTGCTGAAATGGCACTTGCTTGTGGTGTAGACTTAGTCCTTGAACTTCCTACCGTGTATGCAACAGCTAGTGCGGAACGCTTTTCGGAAGCTGCCATTAACACCTTACATCTTTCAGGAATTGTAGATATCCTATCATTTGGTAGTGAAACACCTGATTTAACCTTTATGAAACAACTGGCTTCCTTATTTGTAGAAGAGCCTCCTTTTGTTTCTTCTCGTATCCAAACTTATTTGCAAGAAGGTGAAAGCTACCCACGTGCAAGGCTACTGGGTATAAAGGATTACTTCACATCGTATACTAAAGATATAAAAAGTAGTGCACAGTTAGAAGTATTCCTTGCTCAACCTAATAATATTTTAAGTATTGAATATTTAAAAGCCTTACAACGTTTCAATACAACCATTGAGCCTTTTCCTATCCAAAGACAAGTAGCCGGCTACCACGATCTAACACTTAAAGGTTCTATCGCCTCTGCTACAGCCATTCGCCATCACTTAGCCCAAGGGAACGGCTTGCAAGCTGAACAAGCTATGCCACTAGAGGCCTTTAGACGCTTTACACAAGCCACACCAAAGGCTTTCTCTCTAGATGACTATACCCAGTTGTTCCACTATAAAATAATTATGTCCAACCTGGAAAGTTTATATGCGGTATGGGACATTCCAAATAACTTATGTCGCTCTCTGTATCATGCAAGTCAGACACTTATGCCACTTTCTCAAATTGTAGAGCAAGTAACCTCAAAAACCTATACGCGTGCTACAGTCCAACGTGCTATCCTACGTATTCTCCTAGATGTTAAGCAAAAAGATTTAGAACAAATACAAGAAATAGGATGGATTCCTTATATTCATGTCCTAGGCTGTAATAAGACCTCTACCCACTTGCTTTCTGAACTTAGTCAAAAAGCCAAAGTCCCCCTCTTGCTCAACGTAGGAAAAGACCAAGCAAAACTTACTCCACTAGGAGAGAAACTCTTTAAATACGAGTTACGTGCCAGCAAGCTCTATGGTCTGCTTACTCACGATACATCGATTTTAAATAAAGACTTTACGTATCACCCTATACGTCGCTAAGTGCCTATTATAAAATCTATAAAGATCTACAAAAATAAAGCATGCGATTATACGCTACCAAGAAGAACACTCAAGCTTATGCAAAGTTTAGCTTGAGTGTTCTTTTATTCTTTGAAGTGCATAACACTTACTTATCTCCTAGAAAGATATAGCCTTGTCCTCTAAAAATGTTATTTTTCAGCCTACCTTCTCATAGAATAAAAAGAGCCTGTACAGGCTATGATTATCAAAAAGGAGATGCATATGATGCGCAAAATACTCACCGCCTGTCTCATTCTTTTTCTCATTCTAGTGATGCTTATGGAACCTGGGGTATGTATAGAAGGTGCGACCTCTGGGCTTTTACTATGGTTTCAAAAAGTTTTACCCTCTCTACTTCCCTTTATTATTCTTATCAACTTACTGTGTTTCTTAGGTATTGTGTTTAAATGCAGTGCATTTTTAACCCCTATCACCAAGCATCTATTGCATCTTTCAGGTAGTGCTTTTCTTATCTTTGTACTTGGCCTCATTAGTGGCTATCCTATGGGGGCTAAATTGATTAAAAACTTACTAGAATCAGGAGAAATAACTTTTGAGGAAGCTCAAAAGGCCCTTTGTTTTGCTTCAAACTGTGGTCCTCTCTTCATCATTGGCACCATTGGCACCCTCATGCTCGGACAAACAGAGCTGGGGTACTTTCTCCTACTTGTCCACATCACTTCTGCTTTCATCATGCTTCTTTTAAGTCGCTTCTACCCTGTCACCTTAGCACCTAAATCCACCAAGCAGATGGCTACGCCTTCTAAAATGAACTTTTCTCAAGCCTTTACTGCAAGTATTCAAAATGGTATGGATACCATTGTGTATGTTGGTGGCTACATTATTTTCTTTTCTATGCTTATGAAATTGCTTGCTTGTGCACCCTTATACACGAAGTTGACTCAATTCCTCGGAACACTCTTACATATAGATCCTATCCATATACATACTTTTCTTTTAAGTCTATTTGAATTTTCAAGTGGCAGTGCAGCACTTACTAGCGCACTTCCAAAGGGTCCCACACTCCTTGCCTTTCTATCAGCTCTAGTAGCCTTTGGTGGTATTTGTGTTCTCTTTCAAACCCAGTATGTTCTGCAGGGCTCTGGCTTATCCATTAAGCCTTATATCTTAGCTAAAAGCCTACAATCTCTACTAGCCTTCTTACTTACCTTTGTCTTACTTCCTATATGGAACTATTTTTTCAATCTACTTCCTTTTACTTATTCTTTCTTATGGCCTATTCTTCTTGGTATAGCCATGGTTGCTATCATTCTCTTCTACAGAAATCTCTCTAAGTGTAATGCTTAAAACAAAAAAGTGACTGTTACGCCCTATGCGTAACAGTCACTTTTTTATTCTTCTTCTCTATTTTCTTGAATTTGAATAGGTGCTGGATGAATCATATCTTTTAATTCTTGCCTGTGATCATAAAGAATGCGTAGTTCATTGGTAATATAGGCCTCGAAGTTTTGTGTTTCTTTATGGATAGATTCTAATGTACCTTTAAGTTGCTGCTCCGCAACTTTTACTGTCTCATTGGCATATTCTATTGAGCCAATACGAATATCTCGGGCATCTTTACGTGCATTTTCTAAAATCATTTGGGCACGTTCTTCTGCATATTTTGTTATTTCATGTTGCTCAATCATCTTGGCTAATGTTTCTTGGGCCTCTTGAACAATGAGTTGTGCCTCCCCTTGTGCTTCAGCTAAAATTTTATTACGTTCTTCAACAATCCATACTGATTGTTGAATCTCATTAGGTAGTCTCAAACGCATATCTTTGATGCACTCTAAAAACTCATCACGATCAATAGATACTTTACTACTCATAAAACTCGATTTAGCTTCTTCTAATAAATCCTCCATTTGATTCAGCAAAGACATAATTTCTGCTTCTTTCGTATATTCCACTTACTTTTCCTCCTTTGGGAATTTTCTCTCTAGCGTCCCTGCTACATACTCTGGAACAAGGTCTTGAAAACGCCCATTAAATCTTACAAGTTCACGAACAGAACTAGAACTTAAAAATGAATATTGGGCATTAGTTACTAAAAATAAAGTTTCAACACTTGGCAACAAACTTTTATTAATTTGTGCCATTTGCATCTCATACTCAAAATCTGTTACAGCACGTAATCCACGAATGATAACATCTGCATCTTTAGCTTTAGCATAATCTACTAATAATCCTGAAAAAGTGTCTACTTTTACATTCGGAATATGAGAAATACTTTTTTCAATCATTTCCATACGTTCAGTGGTTGTAAACATCCCTTCTCCCTTATGCGGATTGGTTAAAACAGATACAAAGAGCAGATCAACTAGTTTCGCTCCCCTTTCAATAATATCCATATGTCCTTTAGTTATAGGGTCAAAACTCCCTGGGTAAACTCCTATTTTCACGCTACTGTATCCTTTCAAAAAAGCTTAAAGTGGTTGTTTTATACGTTTTTTCTTTGATTAACTCAAAATTTTCAAATTGAAGTGGTGCTGGGGTTGTCCCTCTTTCTAAGATGACATACCCTTTTTCATTTAACAAGTCATACGTTTGAATACATTGCATGACACGTTCAATACCATCTAATGCATAAGGTGGGTCCATAAAGATAATGTCAAATCTCTGATTTTTTTGATGTATTCTTTGTAATGCTGTATATATATCTATATTATACACAATTGCATCATCTTGCAATCTTGTTTTTTCTAAATTTTTGGAAATACACTTCAAAGCATCTGCATAATGCTCGACTAAAACCGCTTGTTTGGCACCACGACTCAATGCCTCGATACCGATTGCACCACTTCCACTAAATAAATCAAGAAATGTACAGCCTGGTATATCAAAGCTAATCATGTTAAAAAGCGTTTCCTTAATGCGATCTACTGTAGGACGTGTATTCATACCTTCAGGTGCTTCTAATTTCGTTCCTCTGCTTTTTCCACTAATTACGCGCACATTTTGTCTCCTTCACATTAAACTTCAAGGCGTATTATACCTTATATCCTAAATCTTGTCATCTCTTAATGAACTATAAAGCTTTATGCATCTTTTCGCCCTCTGTATAGTGCATGAGTTTCACTTTCAGTGCTTGATGTCTTGGCTGACTTAAATCTGGGTCTTGCTTTAACAAATCAGCTGCTGCTTGTTGGGCTACCTTCAAAACTTTTGCATCTGTATACAGGTTGGCAATTTTCATTTCTGGCAAACCATGTTGCTTGGTCCCAAAGAAATCTCCAGGTCCTCGCAACTTCAAATCTGTATCTGCAATGACAAAGCCATCTGTGCTTTCTTCCATAATCTTAAGACGCTTTTTTGTTACTTTATTTTTCGAATCACTTACTAGTACACAGTAAGATTGATGCTTACCACGCCCTACACGCCCTCTTAGCTGATGAAGCTGTGCAAGGCCAAAGCGTTCTGCATTTTCAATCATCATTACCGTTGCATTAGGCACGTTCACACCTACTTCAACAACAGTTGTAGACACTAAAACATGAATGTCTCCTTTAGCAAAGGCCTCCATAACTTGATTCTTTTCTTTAGGTTTCATCTTCCCGTGCAAAATCCCCACTTCGAAATGTGGAAAAACTTGTTCTTTTAAATAGACTGCATATTCCGTAACACTTTTAAGTTCTGATTGTTTTTCATTTTCTTCCACCATCGGACAAATGATATAACATTGACGTCCCTCTCTAATATGGCGATCTATAAATTGATAAATACGTGCATGATAAGAAGAATCGACTGCATTCGTTTTAATAGGCTGACGTCCAGGTGGTAACTCATCTATAATAGAAATATCCATATCACCATATAAAATAAGTGCTAATGTTCTTGGAATCGGTGTAGCTGTCATAACAATGACATCTGGCGTCTCACCTTTTTCAGAAAGTTTAAGGCGCTGTCTTACACCAAAACGGTGTTGCTCATCTGTAATCACTAAACCAAGTCTTGGTATTTCCACATTATCCTCGATTAATGCATGTGTTCCTACAATTAAATCAATTTGATTCTCTTTAAGGCCTGCTAAAAGCTCACGTTTTTCTTTAGCTGTTGTAGAACCTGTCAATAGTGCTACTTTCACATCAAAGTTCTGGAATACTTCTTCTAAAAACTCAAAATGTTGCTTAGCAAGTACTTCTGTAGGTGCCATGAGCGCACCTTGATAACCATTTTTAATGGCAATAAAAAGACTTGCTGCTGCAATAACTGTCTTACCAGACCCTACATCTCCTTGTACTAAGCGATTTCCTGCATAAGCACTCTTTAAATCTTTTGCAATTTCATTCATGACACGCTTTTGTGCACCTGTAAATTCAAATGGTAACGCTGCTAAAAAGTCTTTAAAACTCTCTGGCAAAGGCTTACTACATCCTTTTGTTCTGGCTAAGAAATCCGACTTAAGCACAAAAAGGCTTAACTGCAAGAAAAATAATTCCTCAAACACTAAACGCTTTCTTGCTTCAAAAAAGTCTTCATCTTGACTTGGGAAATGGATATTCGTAAGAGCAAAGGTCTTACTCTTCAAATCATACTGTGCTCTAAAGGTTTCAGGAAACGGGTCTTGTATTTCGGGAAGTACCAGACTCAGTGCCTGTTCAATAAGCTGTCTAATTACTTTTTGAGAAAGCTTTTGGGTTGTCGGGTAAATAGGTGTAATCTTTGCCGTCTTTCCACCACCCACTTCAACTTTCTCATACTCTGGACTTTCCATCTCGATACGATTATACTGCCTTTTAACTTTCCCATAGAAGTTGTAAGTCTCTCCCATAACAAAGTTATTTTTCATATAAGGTTGTCCATAAAATACGACATAAATACTTCCCGTATCATCCTTTACTCGGAACTTTACAATAATTTTGTAACCCTTTTTCATAATCTCTGGCTTTGAGGCAACTGTCACAACAATATTATTATCTTCTTCCATCACCATTTCAGCAATTTTAGTAATCTGTCTACGGTCTTCATACTCTCTGGGATAGTGTTCGACTAAGTCTTCTATTAACTCTATGCCAATTTTGTTGAATTTTTTTATAGTTTGTTCGCCTACCCCTTTTAAATCCATAATAGAATCTGTCAGAAACATTTTTTCACTCCTTTCTTTTATGTCAAGAACGTGACATATATGAAAAAGAGCCATCACAAAAAAACTTACGTTTGTTTTGCGACAGCCCCTTTAAGTTCAAATTATTCTGCTGAAATCATGAAGTAATAAACAGGTTGACCCCCTGAATGTACTTCTACATCTGCATCTTGGAAACTATTTTCAGCAATAGCTACATAGTCTTGTGCTTGTGCTTCGGTAATTTCTTCACCGTAGTAAATAGTAATGATTTCTGCTTCTTCATTCATTTTGGCAAGTAGTTCAGTGAACGTTGCTTGAAGGTCCCCATTGTGTACCACAATATTGCCTTCTAAAATACCTAAGTATTCACCTTCTTTAATCTCTTGTCCTTCAATGGTTGTATCTCTTACTGCAATAGTAATTTGAGCTGTTTCAACTGTTGAAATTGCCTCATTCATTGCTTCTACTACACTGCTTATCTCACTACTTTCATCGTAGCTCACCATAGCCGTAATACCTTGTGGAATTGTTTTTGAAGGGATAACGTGTACGTTACATGCTGTTTCAATACTTGCAGCTTGTTCTGCAGCTAAAATAATATTTTTGTTATTAGGTAAGATGATGACTTCTTCTGCGTGTGCACGCATGATGGCTTCACTAATGTCTTCCGTACTTGGATTCATTGTTTGACCACCTTCAATGACTTCATCTACACCTAAACTTTTCATAATTTCAGCAAGACCTTCACCTGCTACAATTGAAACAAAGGCTAAGGCTTTACGTGGTCCCTTATCCTCTACTTGACCTTCATCGCCTAAAATTGAAGAATGTTGCTCACGCATATTTTCAATTTTAATACTTGTTAAAGCACCAAACTCAAGCCCTTTTTGAAGCGCAAGCCCTGGATTATCTGTGTGTACGTGAATTTTAATAAAAGTCTCATCAGATACCGCTACAAGGCTATCTCCGATTGTCTCTAAATACTCTCTTACAGCTGTTTCATTATACTTAGCTTTTGGGTCACGACTAACAATAAACTCTGTACAGTAACCAAAAGTAATATCTTCTGTATTAAAGTTTTTAAGTGCTTTAAAAGCCCCTCCATTAGGCGTAGCTACTGGTTTTTTAATATTGATTTGAATATCTCCAGTAATGACCATAGCCGCACCTTCTAATATGCAAAGAAGACCTTGTCCACCTGCATCTACCACACCTGCTTCTTTAAGAACAGGAAGCATATCTGGTGTTTGATTGAGTACGTCATAACCATGTTCTAATACTTTTCTTGCAAACTCTTCCATGTCTGTAATTTCCATACTGAGTTGCATAGCTTTTGTAGCTACTTCACGTGCTACTGTAAGAATTGTACCTTCTTTAGGTTTCATAACTGCTTTGTAAGCTGTATCTACACCCGCTTGGAAAGCATTCGCTAAAGTTAATGTATCAATTGGCTCGTTTGTTAATGCTTTTGCAAAGCCACGGATAAGCTGAGATAAAATAACCCCAGAGTTTCCACGTGCACCACGTAGTGAACCAGATGCCGCTGCATTGCCCACGTCCACAATACTTATTGGATCCACTTTTTCAACTTCTTTAGCTGCTGCAAGCATTGTTAATGACATATTTGTACCTGTATCACCATCGGGAACAGGGAATACGTTTAACTCATTTACAAAATTTTTCTTTTCATCTAAGAGCTTAGCTCCCGCTACAAACATGCTTTGTAGGAGCTTTGCATCGATTGTTTCTATTTTCACTTTCATGTGCCTCCTCAAAAATACCTTCAAATTTAATTGTCTACGCGTACACCTTCAACGTAAACTTTGATTTGTCTTACTTCTAAACCAAGCATATCTTTTACTTTATATTTAACAGTACTCATAAGGTTTTCTGTAACTGCAGAAATTTTAGTTCCATATTCGACAATGATGTGGAACTCAATGTTCACACCATCATCTTCACAAACTTGTACAGCAATACCTTTTGTAAGACTTTCACCTTTTAGGAGTTGCACAATACCATCTTTAACATTTCTTGCTGCCATACCAACAATACCATAACATTCTGTAGCTGTTATTCCACTAATTTGTGCAATAACCTCTTCACTCATTGTAATTGTTCCATATTCGTTAGAAAATTTTCCGCCCATTCTTATACCTCCTTATTTATTTTCTTGTTTATACCTTAATTTTTATGTTTATCATGCTTTTGCTTCATATTATAACATTGTTTAATGTATAAATAAAGTATTTAGACGTTAGCTTTTCCAACTATTTTATGTTTTAAACAAATAAATAGTACAACACTCTTGAAATCTACTTTATTATCTGATACAATATCATTTGTTATGTCACGGATATTATTTTAAGGAGGTGTTTACAGTGGCAAAATGTGAAATTTGCTCAAAAGATGTACACTTTGGTATCAAAGTTAGCCACTCTCATAGAAGATCAAATAAAATGTGGAAAGCAAACGTGAAGAAAGTTAAAATCAACGCTAACGGTGTTGTAAGAACTGCTAACGTATGTACACGTTGCTTACGTTCAAACTTAGTTGCTCGTGCGTAGTATCAAAGTTTAATAGATTCCATAGTTCATGTTATGAATTATGGAATTTTTCTTTCTATGAAAAAAGGGTGTATCCGTAGGGATACGCCCCTTTTTTTATACTTTTCCGCCTTTATAAACTTTACCTACAATTTTGCCTAGCCATTTTGGTAATTTGATGACGTAAATTTTCATAAGGCACCTCCCCTTATCCACATGTTAAAATATATCCTATTAAAATAAAAATCGCAGCAGTTGTCAGAATCCACCCAAGTGCAGGTACTACAATTACAAGAACCATTCCAGATCCCACACAAAAGCAGACAAGACCTAATACACGTTTTTTCATATTTATGACCTGCTTTCTTGTGCATCATCTTTATCGTTGTATAATCCATATTATTCCAAACAAAAATAAAGTGTGCGTTATTTTCGCACACTTTATTTTTATGATTCACTAGGCTTATTCTATTCGACTTAGACTTATACTATTTTATGCTTATTGAACCTATTTGCTACACAGCTTGACTTATTCCGCCACCTGCATGACAAGGAGCACACCTTCTTCAATCTGTATATGTGCCCATTCGTTAGTCATATAGTTACTAACGCCATAAGGTTTGCCGATTTGAAACTCACCTTTATTCAAGGCATAGGCCAAGTGCATTGTTGTTATTCCTTTTACAGTTGGTGTAAAAGGAATGAGACTCACTAAATCCCCTGGCCTCCCATGCAACCAAATGTCATCTTGCATGAGCTGAAGCTGATGTTGATGGCTATATACGGTTACTTGTACCCCTTGCATAAGCGCCTTATAAAGGAGATGAATGTTGGCAAGGGAATGGTCTAGGCGACTACCTATCCCTCCCCATAAGTCAATATACGTAGCCCCCATAGCTATAGCTGTATCAAGTGCTAGTTCTGTATCCGTTTCATCTTTTTCACAAGGTGCCTGTGTCACTCTTACATCTTTCTGTCTAAAGAACTCAAGATCTTCTTGACTACAGCTATCAAAGTCTCCCAAAATCTCATCTGGGCATATACCTAATACTTTTGCATGTTTCATGCCATTATCCGCACACAAAATATAATCATACGTCTTAAGACTGTGACAAAATGCATAATCTCCATAGTCTCCATTGGTCAAAATCAAAACGTTCATTTTATAACCTACGCATTCATTAATTTCATAAACTCTGCTACAGTTTCAGTTACATCTTGTGCACCAAAAACAGCTGAACCTGCTACAACAACGTTAGCCCCTGCTGCTACCACTTCTTGTACATTTTGAAGACCTACACCGCCATCCACTTGGATGAGTAGGTCACGTCCTTGCTGATCGGCTAAAGCTTTAACTTGTTTGACTTTCTCTAGTGCATATGGAATAAAGCTTTGCCCACCAAATCCTGGATTGACAGACATAATAAGCACCATATCCACTTCGTCGATCAAACATTCTAACACACTCACTGGTGTACTTGGGTTAAGTGCTAGTCCACTCTTCATCCCAAGCTTACGAATTGCTTGCAATGTACGATGAATATGTCTTGTAGATTCATAGTGCACAGTTAAAATATCTGCACCTGCTGCTTTAAAAGCTTCTAAATAAGCATCTGGATTTTCAATCATAAGATGAACATCCATCACACCTTGAATATGTTTTCTTAAAGCCGCCGCAACTGGCGCTCCAATTGTAATATTCGGCACAAAGTGACCATCCATTACATCCACATGGATATACGGTGCACCTGCACGTTCTACTAGTCTTACAGCCTCACCTAAAGCTGCAAAATCTGCTGATAAAATTGAAGGAGCTAAAGCATTCATGTTACCATTTCCTCGTTTCTTTTAATTGATTATAGTAAGTGACATAGTTGTCATATCGGGGTCTAAAAAGTTCTTCTTTTTCTAAAGCTTCTTTAACAGCGCATTTAGGTTCATGGATATGGCTGCAGCCACTGAACTTGCACTGTCCTTCATACTTTTTAAACTCTGGAAAATAGAGTTTTAAATCTTCTTCATGAATCTCTTCAAATTGTAATGAAGTAAATCCAGGGGTATCTAGAACATATCCCCCTTCACTAAATGGAAGCAGTTCAACATGTCTTGTTGTATGTTTACCACGTTTAATTTTTTCACTTACATCTCCAGTTTGAAGTTTCAAATGGGGCTCGATAGCATTAAGCAACGTGGATTTACCCACACCCGATGGCCCTGCAAAGAAAGAAATTTTATCTTTTAGTGCCTGTCTAAGTGCATCTAGTCCAATGTTTTGTTTGGCCGAAACACAAAGGACATCATAACCACTTTTTTTGTACCCATCTACAATCCACTCGTAAGTTTCAGGTTTTGTACCGTCTATTTTGTTAAGAATAATGAAAGGCTTAATCCCCTCACATTCCATCATAATCAAAAAGCGGTCTAATAAATCTAAGTGAATCTCTGGATAAGTTACTGCAAACACGATAAGCCCTTGGTCTACATTTGCTACTGGTGGCCTAATTAACTTATTTTCTCTTGGCAAAATATCTACCACATGTCCTTGTCTATAGGCATAATGATTGTCTTGATTATCTTCATCTACCTCAATACCTACCGCGTCTCCAATAAGTGGTGTAAGCCCTTCATTTCTAAACTTACCTCGTGCCCTACATTCAAAAACTTCATCTTTTACTCTTACATAGTAAAATCCTGCAATCCCTTTAATGATTGTTCCTTGCATCATATTTATTGTGTCACCTCATTAAAATTTATGTTATCTTTATACTCTTCACTGCCATCAAAGAAAGTGGTAAGTACACCTTTTCCTTTTCCAGTAATTTGGACGGGAAGTGGAAATTGCTCTTTTTTCACGATGGTATCAAACACAGTTCTAGCCCCTAGTTCATCCTCTAATAGAAGAACAACATGGTATTCATCTTTGGTTTGATCTGGCGCATTAATGACCTTGGTAATCGTTGTAAGATTTTGCTCAGGCTCTACTGTTTCTCCACCTGGAGTCTCTTCTGGAAGAGGTGCCTCTGGCTCTTCTAAGGCTGGTGGATTGGTATCTTCTGGCTGTGGTACCTCTGGTGTCTCTGGCTCTTGTATGGGTCCCTCACTTACCGTAATATCCACAATTTCACCTTCTGCAATCTCCGTTGCTGCACGAATACTTTGTTCAAGTACCCTGCCTTTTTCCACTGTATCATTGGCTACTGTATTGCTTTGACCCAATCTAAGCCCTACATTATTTAATGCACGCTTTGCTTCTTCTTGTGTCATATTTTTAAGATCTGGTACTTTAGCAAGAACTTCTTTAGGTCCTTTGCTGACAACAAGTGTTAAAACACTTCCCTCTGCCACACGTTCACCAGCTTCTATAGACTGTTCAAGAACTTCATTAAGTTCGGATCCATCATCGTATTTATACTCACGGATAAACTCAAGTTTATATTTTTCCAGTTCACGTTGCGCGTCTGCTAGCCTTAAGCCAATAACATGAGGTACATTAACCTCGGCAACCGGCTCTTCACTCGAAGCAACAACAACTTGTATGGTCGTACCTGGCTCAGCCAGCTTTTCTTTTGCAGGTGTTTGTTCAATAATAAGCCCTGCTTCAAAGCGATCACTTTGTTTTTCACCAACTTTTTCAATTTTTAAATCTTTTCCTTCAAGTAAACGCGTTGCTTCCTCAATGGTTTTACCTACCATCTCTGGAACTAATTCGTACTCTGGTTTGGAGAAGGAGGGTAGTACAAAGAAAATAATGGTCGCGACAATACCTGCCAGTACTAACGTAGCCAGTACCCCCCCAATACCTGCAAGCACCTTATAGCCTGTAGGCACTTCTTCATCTTCTTCTTCCTCTTCATCTTCATAAGCTTGATAAAGATCCCCAGGACTTGTCATCTTTACATTAGGCACTTGATTTGTATCTAAGCGACCTGGCACCTTTTCATTTTGTCTAATAAACTGTGTTTGAATATCTGTAAGCAGTATGGTTTGGTCAATTTCATCATCTACAACTTTTGTTTCAATGATCGCATGAGGGTCTAGTTTGACTCTATGGATATCTTCTAGCATACTGTCTGCATTTTGATAGCGTTCATCTTGTTGCTTTTTAGTTGCTTTCAAAATGATTGCTTCAAGTCCTGGCCAAATCTCCGCGTTAAATAAGCTTGGCTTTGGAATTTCTTCATTGATGTGTTTAAGGGCAATTGAAACATGAGAATCGGCTTGGAATGGCAAGCTGTTTGTCGCCATTTCAAACATTACAATCCCACAAGAATACAAGTCGCTTGTCTCGTTAACATACTTGCCTTTAGCTTGTTCTGGAGAGAAGTAATGAACAGAACCTATAGCATTGCCTGTTGAAACAATAGTAGAAGAATCCACAGCTTTTGCAATACCAAAGTCTGCTACTTTTAAAACATGTTCTGGTGTAATAAGTATATTTTGAGGCTTAATGTCTCTATGAATAATCTGCTTACTGTGCGCATGACGAATGGCAGATACAATTTGTCCACCAAATTCCAATACAGTTGCTGAAGGTAAAGGGCCATTTTGCTCAATATACTCTTTTAAAGTTTGTCCTTCTACATATTCCATAACAATGTAGTGCAGATCTTCTTCTTGTCCTACATCATAAATACCTACGATATTAGGATGTGACAAACTTCCTGCTGAAAAAGCTTCCGATCTAAATTTCTTGACAAAGTCATCATCTTTTACAAATTCTTCACGTAACACTTTTATGGCAACAAAACGTTGTAGTCTATTACATTTAGCTTTGTAAACAATAGACATGCCACCTGCACCTATTTTTTCTATGATTTCATAGCGTTCACCCAGTAGTGTTCCAGGCTCTAACATAGTGTACTCACCTCACCTTTTTTTACAATGATAACCGCAATGTTATCTGTACCACCCGCATCATTGGCTTTTACAATTAATGTGTCGATTATGCTTTCTAAGTTAGGTTTAGAAGCATAAATAAGTGTGTGTATTTCTTGTTCACCAAGCATTGCTGTTAAGCCATCTGAACAAAGCAATATATACTCTACTCCATTTAACGGTTGTTTAAGAGTATCCACCTTAACTTGTTCATATGTACCAACGGCACGTGTAATCACATGCCTTTGAGGGTGCTCTTGTGCATCCTGATGGGTAATCATGCCTTGTTCTAGCATTTCTTGAACCAGAGAATGGTCAACCGTGACCTGCTTAATCTGATTCGTATTCATACAATAAAGCCTTGTATCACCTACATGAGCAATATAGGCATGTTCACCAATAACTGTACACAGTGTAATGGTCGTTCCCATACCTGTATATTCAGCATTTTCAATACCTTTACCATAAATGACATGGTTGGCATGGATGATCCCACGTTTTAAAAGTAAAATCAGATTCTCTTCTACTTGCAGATTCGCATTGCTATATGACTCTATATATTCACAAAACGCATCAATGGCAAGTTTACTTGCTATTGCACCTGCTCTGTGCCCCCCCATACCATCGGCAACGATGTAAAGATTAGGCAGTGGACCAACTGGTTCATTAGAAACAAATACACTGTCTTCATTTTTACTACGTCTTTTGCCAATATTTACTTTTCCAACAGCAATCATGCTATTCACCTCTTTTTTGTAGATACCTTCGCCTTAACTGTCCGCATGCTGCATCAATATCTTGTCCAAGTGTACGGCGTACAGTTGTCTCTATGTGATTTGATTTTAATACGCTAGCAAAGTCTTCAATACTTGTATTGGTAGCTGCCTTAAACTGGCGTTCTTCTATTGGATTGACAGGAATTAAATTAACATGAGCAAGCATCCCTTTTAAAAGTTTTGCCAGTCTCATGGCATCTTCGACACTATCATTTTCTCCTTCAATAAGTGAGTATTCAAAGGTAATACGACGCCCTGTTTGATGAATATAATGTCTACATGCTTCTAAAATTTCTTCAATACTATATTTCTTCGCAACAGGCATGACTGCTTGTCGCTTCTCATCTGTTGTCGCATGTAATGAAATCGCTAGTGTAATTTGGAACCCTTTATCTGCAAGTTCATAAATCTTAGGTACAAGGCCACATGTTGAAACGGTAATATGGCGTTGTCCAATATTTTGTCCAAGTTCATGATTAATGAGTTCTACAAACTTTATTGTGATATCCATATACTCTAAGGGTTCACCACTTCCCATTACGACAATATTTGAGATACGTTCTCCTGTGTCTAATTGCACTTTGTAAATTTGCCCAAGCATCTCTGAAACTTTTAAGTTTCTCACAAGACCATCTATTGTCGAGGCGCAGAACTTACAGCCCATTCGACATCCTACCTGTGAAGAAATACAAATAGAATTCCCATGTTTATAACGCATTAAAACACTTTCTATTATATGATAATCAGACAATTCAAACAAGTACTTTATTGTACCATCCATCTTAGATTCGTATTTTTCTAGTGTTTTAATTGACGTTAAAGGATATTTTTCTTTCAATATATCCCTTAAACCACTTGGTAAATTGCTCATTTCATCATAGTTCCACACCATTTTATTGTGAAGCCAATCAAAAAGTTGCTTTGCTCTAAACTTTCCTTGTTTGAGTTCCTGCATGAGCGCTTCGAGTTCTGTTAAATTCATGCTAATAATATCGTTCATGTTATTGCTCCTTACTTTTTAAATCTTGCAATGAAAAAGCCATCTGTATCTTGAAGATACGGTAAAATCTCAATATAAGCATGGTCACGAATGTGAGATTTTAAACACTCTGGGAAGTTAAAAGGTATGGCATCTAACTTAAGTCCTAAACTTTCGGCAAAGCTTACCATATCTTGATTTTCTTCTCTTGTTAAAGTACATGTACTGTAAACGAGTATACCGTCTTCTTTTAAGTAAGTGACTGCATTTTTCATAAGTCCTTTTTGAATTTCATTAATTTCAAGTATAGCTGTGTGATCTTTGGTATAACGAATATCTGGCTTACGTTTCATAATCCCAAGTCCAGAACATGGTGCATCGAGTAGGACTTTGTCAAACTGACCTACCCACTCGCTACGCTCTACCATACCATCTTGAAGTGTACCTTCAATAATAGTTGCGCCCAGTCTTGTGGCATTTTTCTCAATAAGTTCAATTTTATGAGTGTGTATATCACATCCTATAACCTGTCCCTTATTTTCCATAAGTGCAGCAATATGAGTTGTCTTACCGCCTGGTGCACTACACATATCTAGAACACGCTCACCTGGCTGTGCGGCTAAAACATGCCCAACAAGCATAGCACTTTCATCTTGTACCGTCCAAAGGCCTGCTTTATAAGATAGACTGTGGTGAATCCCTATCGCTGTTTTAATGTAAAAGCTTTCTGGCACAAAGCCTTCTTCTAAAATTTCCATACCTTCTTTTTCAAGTTCTAGTTTAAGTGCTTCTTTTGTAATTTTCAATGTATTGGTACGAATACAAATTCTGGCACGGGTTGATAAACTTTCACAAATGCGCTTAGTTGTCTCTTCGCCATAAGCTTCACACCATCTGTCTATAATCCACTCAGGAATAGAATAATACACACTGAGGTTTGGATAAGTGATGTGCTCTTTTTGGCGCTCAATATTTCTAAGGGTGCCATTGACAAATCCTGCTAAATTACTCATCTTACGTTTATGCATAATTTTAACCGCTTCATTAATGACCGCAGAAGCTGGCACTTTATCTAAAAAGAGTAATTGATAGACACTCATACGCATAATGCTACGTACAAGTGGCTTCATCTTTTTAACAGGAGTTCTTGAAAATTGATTAATGACATAATCAAGACGTAAACGCCACTTAATGGTTCCATAAATAACCTCATTGGCAAAACTTTTATCTTTTCCTTCTAACTGGTCGAGTTCTTTTTTCAAGGCAAGTTGTAAATAAGTTTCGTCTTTCTCAATATCCGTTAGAATTTGAGCAATCACTTCTCTTATTGGTTTGGTTTTCATGTTGTATCCTCGTTTCGTTATCTACGCTATTCTTCATAGTATAAAAGACGCTTAGAAAGCGTCTTCTTTAATCTCTATCGTTTCCACCATAGATGAGCAATAATCTTATAAGCATCATCAATGAGGTTGCTGCACCTGCTACATAGGTGAGTGCTGCAGCTTGAAGCACTTCTTTTGCACCATCTAATTCTTCTTCTGATAAAATACCACTCGTAGAAAGTGCTGCTAAGGCACGTTTCGATGCATTGAATTCTACAGGTAATGTTACAAAGCTAAACAAAGTTGTAAAGCTAAATAAAATAATACCTACCCAGAGTAAACCCGTAAAAGGAGTGATCGCACCTAGGAATACGATTGGCAAAGAAAGATTGTTTGCAAAAGATGTAATAGGTATCATCTTTTGACGTAAATTCAAAAAACCATATTGATTAGCTTCTTGTAAAACGTGCCCCACTTCATGCGCAGCTACACTTACTGCGGCTATAGAATTTAAACTATAAGTCGTTTGTGACAGTCCAATTTCGTGTGTCATCGGATTATAATGGTCTGTCATAGACCCTTTAATAGGTCTAATCCCAATATTACCTAGGTGATGAATCATCAAAATTCTTCTTGCCGCTTCTTCTCCTGTATAGCCCGATAAGCAGCGTACCCTAGAATATTTATTAAATGTCCTTTGCAATTTCATACTTGCCCATATAGGCAAAATTGAAATCGCTAAAAACAGTATCCAATACATTGAATTGGAAGTTCCATGCATACCATCAGCTCCTATCTTAGTTCCCTAATAGTCTGCCCTTTTCAATACTATTTCCCTTAATATATTCTGATACAGGCATTCTTTTTTTATTAGGTGCTTGCATCTCCTCAATAATTAGAATCCCACTCCCTGTTTGTACATGCATACCAAGCTTGTCAACTTCTATAATCGTGCCTGGTGCATATTGGGTGTTTTCATTTGTCATGCTTGTTTGCCATACTTTTATAGGTTGACCTTCATAATAAGTATAAGCTACAGGCCATGGATTAAGACCTCTAACTTGTGCATTAATTTCATGGTTTGATTTTTCCCAACGAATCTCACCTAATGCTTTTTGGATCATAGAGGCATAAGTGGCTTGGTCATCGTCTTGCTTTTGTCTTTCTTGTCCGCCCGCTTGAATCATAGGGAAGGCTGCTTTAAGTGCCTCAGCTCCTACAACTTTCATCTTATCATGTAAGGTTTCATAGGTATCTGTTGGATCAATAGGCATTGACTTTTTATAAAGCATATCTCCTGTATCCATCCCTTTGTCCATATACATAATAGTTACACCTGTTTCAGCTTCTTCGTTAAGAATGCTCCACTGAATAGGTGCTGCACCTCTATACTTTGGAAGGAGTGACCCATGAATGTTAATACATCCAAGACTCGGTACTTCTAAAACAGATTCCGGCAAGATTTGACCATATGCTACTACTACCATAACATCTGGATTTAAAGTTTTTATGTGGTTAAGAAATTCTTCATTCCCTTTTACACGTTCGGGTTGTAAAATAGGTAAATCATATTTCAATGCAAGTTCTTTAACAGGTGGCATAAGTACTTTATTACCACGACCTTTGGGTCTATCTGGTTGAGTGACAACAGCCAAAATGTTATGACCTTCATCAATCAACATTTGTAAAGTAGGTACACTAAAATCGGGTGTTCCCATAAAAATAATATTCATGATTGCCTCCTACTGCTCTTCTTCTGTAAGTTCTACTAAATCGCCTTCAACTAAGTCTACAAAGAGTCTGCCATTTAAGTGGTCATTTTCATGAAGCATGGCACGTGCCATAAGCTCTTCACCTTCAATTTCAAACCATTCACCGTTTCTATCTTGAGCACGTAATTTAGCATAGTTAGGTCTTCTTACTGCACCGTATTTTTTAGGTACACTTAAACACCCTTCTTCACCAAATTGTTCACCCTCTACTTGAATGACTTCTGGATTCATGAACTCAATAACGCCTTCGCCAATATCTACTACAAATATACGTTTTAACAAACCAATTTGTGGTGCAGCAAGACCTACGCCTTCTGCATGATACATGGTCTCTGTCATATCATCTAATAATGCCCATAAAGATTGATCAAATTTTGCGACCTCTTTAGATACTTTTCTAAGAAGTGGATCACTTTCTATACGTATTGTGCGCTTCGCCATAATTGCCTCCTTCATTTAAAACATACTTCTTGGGTCTATATCCCAATTTATTTTTATTGTACCAGTATTTTCTCGATTAATAAACTTATTTAAACAATATTTTCCATAGATTAAGACCTTTTCTCTTTCTTCTCCCATAAGGAGAAGCTGCCATCTATATTCATCTGCAATTTTACTAATGGTGGCTGCAGCTGGTCCTACAATGCGGAAAAGTCCTTTTTTATTATAGTATTCATAATAATACTTTAACGTATGCACCTTTTGAATGACTTCTGTTTCATTTTTCCCAGAGACTACAAGACTAAACAAATGACTATAAGGTGGATAACCTAATAACTTTCTCATCTTCAACTGCTCTTCATAAAAGTCTTGTTGTTGATGGTATTTAATCTTTTCTAAAACCATATTGTCAGGACTATAAGTTTGAATAATGACTTCACCTTTTTTTTCACCACGTCCAGCACGTCCTAGTGTCTGGGTAATGAGTTGATAAGTTCTTTCTTCACTTCTAAAGTCTTGCATATACAGTGCTTGGTCTGCTGCAATAATTCCTACTAAGGTCACATCTGGAAAGTCATGACCTTTAGCAATCATCTGGGTGCCAACAAGTACATTAAATTCGTGATTTTGGAAGGCCGCAAGCATCTTGCTATGTCCTTCTTTACCTGATGTGGTATCAAAATCCATACGTCCTATTCCGAAAGCTGCAAAGTAAGCTTCTAAATACTCTTCTACCTTCTCTGTTCCACTTCCAAAGAAGCGGATATGTGCACTCCCACAACTTGGACAAGTCGTAGGAATCACTTCCTTATGCCCACAGTAATGACACTCTAAGTAACCTGATTGCCTATGATAGGTCATAGCAATATCACAATGCTTACACTTAACCGCATAGCCACAGTTTCTACAGTTAACAAAAGTGGAATGTCCACGTCTATTCATAAGAAGCATGACTTGGTTGCCAGCTTGCAAGGTGCGGTCTATAGCCTCATGGAGTGCACTACTAATGATTTGCATATTCCCATTTTGAAGCTCCCTACGCATATCTACAATTTGGATATCTGGAAGGGTTGCACCACCTATTCGTTTAGTCAAAGGTACAAGGGCAAGCGCCCCGCTTTTCATCTGTTCATAACTTTCAAGACTGGGTGTGGCTGAAGCTAAAATAAGACTTCCACCACTTTCCATCATCCTTCTTCTTGCCACATCCGTCGCATGGTACTTCGGTGTTGTCTCAGACTTATAAGTGGCTTCATGTTCCTCATCAATAACAATGAGACGCAACCGCTCCATAGGCATAAACACTGCACTACGTGGACCAATCATGACACGAATATTGCCTTCTTTAGCTTCTTGGTAAAGCCTTTGTCTTTCACCAGGTCCCATACGACTGTGTGTAAGGGCGACTACATTTCCAAAGCGCTCACGAAAACGCATTAAGGTTTGTCTTGTGAGCGCAATTTCTGGAATAAGTACAATGGCGCTGCCACCTTCTTCTAAAACTTTGCAAATCGCACTTAAGAATACTTCTGTCTTCCCACTTCCGGTAATCCCTTCTAGAAGTAAGCCTTGATAGTAAGGATTTTCAATCGCCTCATAAATCTTATCACGGGCTGCACGTTGTTCATCATTAAGGGTTTTAAACGCCTGATAATGAATAGGACTTGGTTTAAAAGTCACTAAACGTTCTTCTTTCCTTAGAATTTCCTTTTTAATCAATGTATTTAAGCTAGACCCACTCACCTCTTGACTTCTTTTAAGTTCCGATAGAGGGATCGCCTCCTCTATTAAAAAAAGTGTTAAGATGGCACGCTGCTTGTCAAAGCTCTTCTTAGCACTTTCTTTAGCAATATGTTGTTCAAGTGCATCATGACTGATGTTGCGACAAATATATGTCTCGGTTTGTGGCAACGGTCTATACGGTGTCTTAGCCATACCTGGTGGTAAAATAAGTTCAAGTGCCATAGCAAATGTGCAACCATAGTAGTTCACTAAAAACCTTGCTAGATTGACTTGTTCCACATTTAAAAGAGGCACTTCATCAAAAAGTTCTAAAATAGGTTTAATCCTATAATTTTCTTGTGGAAGCTCGTCTAAAAAGTGTATAACAAAAGCAACTTGTGTCCGGTTCCCTTGTCCAAAAGGAACCCTCACCCGTTGCCCAATTTCTACTTTTGATACAAGATGAATAGGAATACTGTAAGTAAACAAACGATCGATTTCTTCGGTTTTTGCAAAGTTCATTATCACCTGTACATACTTACTCATCTTTACACTCCTATCTTACATAAAGAATAAACAAGTGCAAGCACTTGTTTATTCTGCTAATTCTTTAATTTTAATTTTTCCTGCATAAAGTTCGTCTACTGCAATTGAAGTAGATTTTTTGTATTTAAGTTTTTCATTTAGTTCTGCTGCTTCTTTGATACGGATAGGATCGATTGGTGCTGCTTCTTTATCTCCGTTTTTAACGTTTGATTCTTCATTTACGATATCAATGATTTGTCTTGCACGTCTTGCAGCTGCAATAATGATAGAGTAACGACTTGTAACGACTTTGTCTTGAGCGTCCTCATTTAATTTTTCCATAAGTTGAGTGTATGATGGTTGTAGCATGGTAATTCCTCCTTTATTTTTTAAGCATATTCTCAATATAACTTTTATATCTATAACTTTTTAGTTTTTCAGCTTGCACAATTTGTTTGATGTGGTCTACTGCGTCTTCTAAACGGTCATTAATAACAATATAGTCATATTCGCGATACATTTGTAATTCATCTTCTGCACGTTTTAAACGCACTTCAATCACATCATCTGTTTCTGTTGCACGTCCTATTAACCTACTTTTAAGCTCTTCAAAATTAGGCGGCATAATAAATACAAAAATAGCATCTGGATATACGCTCTTAACTTGCATGGCACCTTGTACTTCTATTTCCAAAATGACGTCTTTTCCTTCTTCAACACTTTTATCAATGAAACTTTTGGGTGTCCCATAATAATTGTTGCAGAAATTAGCATACTCTAAAAGCTCGTCTTTTTCAATCATTTCTTCAAATTCTTCTACAGTTTTAAAGAAATAATGAACTTCGTTTTCCTCACCTATACGTGGTTTTCTTGTTGTAGCTGAAATAGACAGCCTAAAATCTTCTTTAATTAATTCTTTTACGATTGTCCCTTTACCTGAGCCGGATGGGCCTGAAAGGATAATCTTAAGTCCTTCACTTTGCATCATTATCTCCTTAAAATCAAAATATTATTCTTCTTTATGTTCTAAGTCACTTCTATCTAGCTATTCTATATTTTGAATTTGTTCTCTCATTTTTTCTATTTCGGTTTTTAGTTCTACCGCGCAAGAAGTAATTTGATATTCACTCGCTTTAGAAGCAATAGTGTTGGCTTCACGATTCATCTCTTGCATTAAGAAATCTAACTTACGCCCTACACTACCTTCTTCTTCTAAAATAGCTTGAAGTTGATCCACATGACTTCTCATTCTTGTCAATTCTTCGTCAATTGCCGCACGGTCTGCAAAAAGTGCAAGTTCCGTTGCAAGACGTGCTTCATCTATAGGAATCTCTTCAAGTAATTTATGAATGCGATCTTCAAGTTTGACTTTATAGCCTTGTACGACTTGGTCACTGACTTGTTCAAGCATCTTGACAACTTCTAAAATTCTAGATGCTTTAAGGGTTAAGTCTTCTTTTAAAGCCATCCCTTCTTTTTCACGCATGCTCATCACACTTTGCAACGCACTGTCTAAAGCCGCTTCAATCATTGGCCATAAATCTTCTAAGTCTGATGCTTTCTTATGGATGGAAATGACATCATTTAGACGCATTAGCTCTGCTAAGCCAATATTATCTTCAAGACCTAACTTATTTCCAATTTGTCTGAGTGCTTCTACATAAGCTGTACAAGCCCCTTCATTGACCACGACTTCTACATCATCTTCCGATACACTTGTCATAAAAAGGTTTACTTCTACTTTCCCTCTTGAGATGAACGTCTTCACTTTTTTGCGCATCTGCTCCTCAAGTGGTGTGAGCCCTTTTGGCATACGTATAGAAAGTTCACAATATCGATGGTTGACACAGCTTATTTCTATATTTACTTTTCGGTTATGTGCTTCAGTCTCACATCTGCCGTATCCTGTCATACTTTTTATCATACGGTTACCCCTTTACACTTTAATCGCTTCATATTATAGCACACATTACTTTTATTTTCAAAAAAATTATGCTATACTCCGTGTATTAATTAAAGGAGGTCCCATTATGGCACTAGACGGTATTGTTGTATCCCATATTGTATCAGAACTTAGTCAGGCCCTTGTTGGTGGGCGTATCGATAAAATTTATCAACCTGAAAAAGACGAGCTTTTAATCTCTGTACGTAACCAAAAAGATTCTTATAAACTCTTTTTAACTGCACAAAGTAACTATCCTCGTATCCATCTAACAACCCGTGTTAAAAACACCTCTAACACTCCACCTATGTTTTGTATGCTCCTTCGTAAGCATCTTTCTAGCGGGAAAATTTTAAATGTTTCTCAACCTGGTTATGAACGTATTGTTCAAATTGACATTGAGGCCATGAATGAGTTAGGTGATCGTGAAAACAAACGCCTTATCATTGAAATGATGGGTAGACACAGTAATATTATTTTGACTAAAGCCGATGGCACGATTATTGATAGTATTAAACATATTTCAGCCATGCAAAGTAGTATGCGTGAACTCTTACCAGGTAGAGCTTACTTCTATCCAAATAACCAAACTAAACAAAATCCAAAGGATTTAGTAAAAGACAGTTTCATTCAACATCTTAACACTTTAGAAATGCCCCTCTTTAAGGCACTTTATACAACTTATCAAGGATTCAGCCCTATGATTAGTCATGCACTTTGTCTTCAAGCTAGAATCCAAGATGAAACCCTTTGCAATCTCCTTTCTCCAGAAGACATAGAAAAGCTTTACTATGTTATGCGTGACTTTATGAATGGTGTCCAAGCTCGTGCTTATGTGCCAACACTCTTTTTAGATGAGACAGACCACGCTGTAGACTTCTACAGTTTTCCACTGGCCTTGTCCTTTCCTAAAGGTGAATCTTATAACAGCTTATCAGAACTTTTAGAGTTCTTCTACTTTGACCAGTCTACTCGCTCTGTTGTGTCTCAAAAAACTTCAGACATCAAAAAGTTGCTTTTAAACTTTATAGACCGTAATGTACGCAAAAAGGCTATTCAAGAAAAAGCCATTGAAACCAGTGAAGATGCAGAAATCTATAAAATCTATGGTGAGCTCCTTACAGCCTACTCTTTCCAAGTGCCAGCTGGTGCCAAAACATTTGAGACGGCAAACTACTACAGTGAAAACTATGAAATGATTGAAATTCCACTAAACGCCAACTTAAGTGCCATTGAAAATGCTCAAAAGTACTTCAAGCACTACAACAAAGCTAAGCGTACACTCATTGCAGCCCATGATCAACTTGAACACATTAACGAAGAACTAGAATACTTACACTCTGTACTCGTTTCTCTAGACTTCCTTCAAACGCAAGCAGACATTGATGGTTTGCGTCTAGAACTTGTAGAGATGGGTTACTTGAAAAAACGCAAAGCAGCTAAAGGCAAACCACCTAAAAATGCGATGCCTTATATGCAGTTTGAATCCAGCGCGGGTGAAACCATTTATGTAGGTAAAAACAATTATCAAAATGATGAACTCACGATGAAGTTTGCTAAGATAACAGACCTTTGGCTCCATATCAAAGATGGACCAGGCTCTCACGTCATCATCAAACTCAACCCCGGTGAAGCCCCAAGTGATGTCACCTTAATTGAAGCGGCTATGCTTGCTGCATACTTTAGTAAAGCCAAACAATCTAGTAACGTAGCCATTGACTACACCTATCGTAAAAATGTCAAAAAAGTACCCAATGCCAAACCAGGCATGGTGATTTATACAAACTTTAAGACAGTGTATGTAACACCTGATGAAAAGCTTATTAAACAACTTGAAAAATAAATATTAAAAAGGCTTGTCTATCTTAAGTGATGGACAAGCCTTTTTAGTATTTATTCATTTACTTTTTCTTAAGCACTAAACCTTTTAAGAGGATGCATGCCATCAGGGCTGCTAGACCGGCAAAGACAAAAGGAAGCTTAGGTCCAATACCAAAGATAAATCCTGAACCTAATGAACCAATCACCATCCCAAGGGCCTTAGCTGAACCTTGAACCCCCATGACTGTACCATAGTCCTTGTCTGCCAACTTGGACACCATACTTTGTTGAATAGGAATAACCAAGGCACTTGCCATCACAAAACCTACTAAACAAATCAGTACACCTGCCATGGCATTAAAGGTACTTGCCGCAATAAGAAAGATACCCGTTAATCCTGTGGTATAGCGAATTAGTCGGCCTTCTTCTACTCTAGTACTCAACCATGGCCCTACAAATACATTCATGATGAGCCCAATCACACCCGCCACCGCCAGTACTAACCCATTGACTGTACTTGGCATATTGAGTATAGATTCAATATAATAGTTGATCGTAGAGTTATAGGCTGTTGTGGTTATATTGATTAATGCCATGACCACAATCAAAATCCCTATAGCCGATTTAAAGTCAATGGACGCTTTACGTGGCTTTAAATGCTCCATATAAACAACTACTTTCTTGCCCTTTTCTTTTTGACTTGCCATATAACGAATCGTTGGAATCAGAATAATGGCTAAAACCATACAAAAAGCTCCTTGAGCAAGGAAAGTATACTGATAGTGATTTTGCCCAAGCACGCCACCTAAGAGTGACCCCATAGAGGTTCCTAATGATAAGGTAGCTGTATAGTAAGATAAATACTTCATACGCACTTTAGGCTCTGTCAAATCTGTCAAATAGGCAAGGGCTGCTGTAATATAACAAATGGAGAACGTACCACCTACTAATCTAAAAATAACAATAGGAAAGATATGACTACTTAAGCCAAATCCCCACTGACTGAGTCCATATCCTATGACACCTAAAATAAGAAAGCGCTTTCTGCCCTTTTGGTCTGAAAGAGAACCCCAAATCGGCGACATGATATAGTTAGCTACTGCCATCAAGGCAAAAAACACACCAAACATATAACTTGGAAAGCCATTTTCATTAATCAACTTAGGCGTTACAGGATGGGCCATATTGAACGTGGCCATAATAAATAAGTTTAATACGAGTAAGATACGTATTTGCTTGAGTTTTAAATCTTTTTTGTCCTTTGTTTCATCATGTACATTCATTTTTTTCCTTCAATTCTATACGTAGTCTTCTCTATTGTAACAACAACTCTCACCTTTATTCAATATATACTTTAGATTTCTCCGGTACATTTTTGTAAATCCATTCACTGTCTTCCTCTGAAAGACGCACACAACCATGAGAAACTCGGCTGCCTAGCTGATACAATCCAGACTTAACATATTGACCTGTCTTATCAAATAAAATGGAATGGTACATATAATCTCTAAAAATCACAGACGCATTTTTACATCGAAAACCTCTACGCTCACCAAAGTAGGGGATTTTGTATTGTATTTCAAAAGTTCCAGAGGGCGTTAAACTGGTATCTTTGCCCGTAGAACATTTCATAGTTTTCACCCACTTCCATTGATTTTTTTTACCTTCAAAAGCATAAGTTCTTTGTCTTAAAAGATCTGTCCAAAGCAAGGCCGTCGTTTGACTTTCATAGTCTTTTAAGTTAACGTAGTCTTCAAGTTCCTGTTGTGTGGCTTGCCTATAACCTTGTCCATTATCCCCTATAATCTGTACACTCCCTAACGGGACGATAACTTTTTTGCCCGTTTCATCTATAAGTACATGGTATTGCCCTTTCTCACTTCGCCACAGTTGAACCTCTTGACCATTTTCAAATGTGCCTACCTGATAGTTCATCTTAACCATTACTTTAAACTTCGGAAAAATCTTTTCAAGACTTTGAATTCTTTTAGCCTTTTCATAGCTTTGGTATAAGCTTGTCGGTCTTTGTCCATAAACTTCTGGAGAGGGTCGTCTAAAGTCTTGTACACTTTCTAAGTAGGTCCCAAGATAAATCACAGCCTTCCCCTCAATTTCTTGTTGCAAATCCAAGGAGTGTATACCCTGTGGCTCTATAATCTGATTCTTAGTACATACGTCAATAAAGTTTTCACCATCCCAATACATATCTAAATAATCAAAATAAATGGGGTACATCGAGGTGTTTATCATTTCTTTTGGTGTGACTTCTAAATAGTTGAGCGCCTCATAACTTTTAGCTTGTGCCAAATAGCCCCCAGGCACTTGTATCATCTCAAAAAAAACACTTAGTGCCTTAAGAGGGATTAAAGTTGCCCCCTCTACTTGGATGCTATAGGTGGGTGTATCACCTAGTAAAATTTGCTTCTCACCCATCTTAAAAACCATTTCTCCCTCTAGATTAGGTGCTACCCAGTCTAGGGGCTTATCTGTCTTTATGCCAACTTCTCGTGTCAGTTTCCAATAAGCATCACCTTCTTCTTTGGCAATGCCCATGTCTATCACTGTTTGGAGTGGCACAAAAAGGTGTTCACACGTTTCGTAGAGGCTAAAGGTTTCTTCCTTCAACTTGAGCGTTTTCTCGCTTACATTTAATAGGCCAATAGGTAATTGGGTATCGAATCGATTAACAGGAAGTGTCCCACCATACATTTTACTCCAGCTTAATCCTGCAATACACAAAATAAAGATAAAAAAATAAGGGCGTTTCATCATCTCATTCCTCGTTTTTTATTTTATATTGCCCGATTGACTTTCTAATCATACAAAAAAGGGCACCCTCATCAGATGCCCTTAAAATTTTATTAATTGCCTGCTGTTGGTAAAAACGGAATTAAACGTCCTGCAAAATTTTGCATGGTAATCGTTTGAAGCCATACCGTTCCAGGTCCTGTAAGACGGGTTAAGAAAAGACCTTCCCCACCAAAGAATATATTTTTGAATCCTTTTACTGTCTCAATTTCATAGCGTACACCCTCTTGGAAACCTACTACGTTTCCAGTATCCACTTTAATCACTTCGCCTGGTGCAAGCTCCCGTCTTACAACGCTTCCTGCTGCTTCTAAAAAGACCATACCTTGCCCACTAATACGTTGAAGAATAAAACCTTCTCCGCCAAAGGCACCTGCTGAAAAACGCTTTGTAAATTCTATCCCTAAATCTACACCTGGTGTCCCACAGAGAAAAGCACTTTTTTGACAAATATACTTATGTCCCCCATCTACTTCTAATGGGATAATCTTTCCAGGAAAGGTAGAAGCAAATACAATTTCTGACTCAGGTTTTGTAGCTGTATACGTTGCCATAAATAGGGATTCGCCCGAAAACATACGACCAATACCTTTCATCAAACCACCTTTGACGTTAGTATCCATTGTAATGCCTCCATCCATCCAAGCCATCCCACCGGATTGGGTATAGATACTTTCTCCTGCATTTAACTTAATAGATACAGCTGGTAAATCCTCACCAAATATACGATATTCCATTTTCATCACCCCAACACATTCATTTTCTTTATTATACCGTTTTTAAAGGTCTTCTGCAACTTAAGGTCAAGCCTACTTATACCTTTTTACAGTATTTTGCACCACTCCATCTTATAAAGGTCTCATGAATAGCCTCAAAATCTCCTTCTAACGCACCTTGGTAAATGTCTTTGCCACCACCTTTACCGTTAAACACCTCATGGAGCTGCTTGGCAAGGGCACCCGCTTGTCCCCCTTGCTGACCTAATGCATACTTATAGCCCTTCCCATCAAAGGCAAGTAATAGGCATGGTGCCTCAGAGCGTTCCATCCATAAATTCACAAAAAGTCTTAGGTCAAATGGTGTCCCTTCTTCTAAAAGGCAAAGTGGCTGATGTACATCTTCTTGGTGTAGTTTGGTCTCAAAAACTTTAGCTTTTAGCTGTCCAACTTGTACTTTTAAGCTTTCTTTTTCTTCCACAAGACGTTCTACGCCCTGAACCACTTCTTCTGGTTTGGTAGACAGTTGCCCCATTAGCCTTGTGATTTGTGTATGCTTCATCTCATAGTCTTTGCGTGCACGTGCACCACATAAAAGCGTCAATCTTGTCCCGCCTCTGTGCTTATCTACACTCATAATTTTAATCATTCCAATAGCACCTGTTGCCTGGACATGCACCCCACAGCAGGCACAGCAGTCATACCCTGGTATATCCACCAGTCGAATGATTCCCTCTAACACCTTTTTGGAACGGTACTTGGCAACTTCAATTTCAGCTTGTGTATAGCCCTTACCCGTAATCGGGATATTTTTGTAGATAGCTTCGTTGGCAAGGACCTCGATTTGTGCCACTTGTCCCTCACTTAAAACACCATCAAAGTCCGCCGTCATTTTGTCTTCCCCTAGTGCAAATCCTACATTGTTGTAGCCATATAGCTGATGAATCAGTCCTGATACAATATGCTCACCGCTATGCTGCTGCATCAAGTCACGTCTTCTTTCCCACGCTACAATACCTTCTACAACTTGGTCGACTTCTAAAGACTCTCTAAGCTGATGATAAACAGCACCCTCTTCTTCTATAAAACCTAATACTTCTAAACCATTTAAAGTCCCGTGGTCACCAGGTTGTCCACCACCTCCAGGGAAAAAGGCTGTTTGGTCAAGTAAAATCTTATATATTCCCTCCACCGCGTCACAGGCTAAGACCCTAGCATTAAAGGTTGTAACCTCTGGATTATTATAATAAATTAATTCTGTCATCCTATACCTCCATTACAGTCATTTTAATGCAATTCCTTCTCCATGTCTATTTTAAGTATTACATCCTTTTCTTGCTGTACAAGGCTGCCCCTTGATCTATATGTTATATCTCATTTTCAGCTCTCTCACTTTATTGTATAGCATCCTTTCATACTAACAAAAAGGGTGTCCTCCTTAAAGAGAACACCCTTTTATTATCATGATTTTGCCAAATAATTGATAAAATCCAAACTTTCCTAGCGCCTAAGAAAGTTTTTTTACTTCTCTTGCCCATTGTTGTAGGACTTGGTACATGGCACGACCAATTCTTAAGTACGCGCCTTCTTCTAAGTTGGCTAAAGAAACACGTACAGACCATTTAGAAGATGCAAAACCATCTCCTGCTAATAAAATGACATTATGTTGGTGCGCTAGTTCATAAAGGAAATCTACGCATTTATAACGACGGTTCATGGCTGTCGCCACCTCAGGCCCCCACTCTTTTTGCATCCACTCATAGAGATTGACTTCTGTGTAGTAGTACGCATCATGTGGATCTTTTTCCATCTCACGTTTCATACCTTCATAAAGCAAGCCTTTTCGTTTTTTACAAATACGTCTTGTTAGCTTTTTATAACGGTCGCCTTCATCTAGTAATGCAAATCCACTAAATAAAGCCATCTGTACTTGTTGTGGGGTAGATAACCCTGCCGTATGGTTGAGTGCAACCAAGCGGCTATCTGCTACCATACGGTCAATAAATTTCACATCTGTAGCATGTGTCCCGAGAGAAGTATAACGTTTTTCAAGTTCTTCCTTCTCGCAAGCTTGTAGCTTCTGAATTTGGTCATCAAATACATTCTTTTCATGAAGAAGCACTGTTCCAAGTCTCCAACCTGTTACACCAAAGTATTTGGAGAATGAATAAATACAAAGGGTATTATAAGGTAAGTCTGCCATAATGGAACAAAAATGAGGAACAAATGTGCTATACACATCGTCTGTAACAATCATCAAGTCTGGGCGTTCTTCTTTAACCAATTGGATCAAGTAAGATTTACTTGTATCATTTAACGCGATAGAAAGTGGATTATTGGGATTAACAATAAACACTGCTTTAACCGCTGGATCTTTAAGTTGGTCAAGCGCCTCTTTTGTATATTGCATACTTGTTTTGCCGTTTTCTTGTACTTTACTTGCACGAATGTAAACCGTCTCAAACTCATAGTCTGGTAATTCGGGTATTTCTAAGTAAGGTGTGAAAATAGGCGTCATAAGCGCAATTTTGTCCCCTTTATGTAAAAGATGATTATGCATGAGAGAGTCAAAGAGATAACACATCCCCGCTGCTCCACCTTCAACACTAAAGAGTTGGAAGTCCCCTTCTATTTCACGGTCTGGACAAAGTTCTTTTAACAAATAAGCTTTTACAATCTTTTCAATATGAATCAGTGAGCGGTCTGGGAAAGGATATTGATCGCCTATAATCCCATGCGCTAACTCATAGATAAAGGCTTCTTCTTCAAATCCTAATCTGCCTACACCATAGTGCACAAACTCACGAATAAAACCTGCAATATTCGGTTCTGGATACGCTTTTAAAAAACGTTCGAGTCTTCCTGCAATGCCTTTTAGAGTAGGCATACCACCTAAATTTTCTTCTTTCCAAGTACGTTGTGTCTCAAGGACTGCAAATTGACCAAAGGCAAAGAAGGCTTGTCTTGGAAGTGTGGCTGTCCAGTTTGGATTGCCTCTTCCTGCATCTAAAATTGGTAATTTTTCTTGGGAATGTTTTGCAATAGTAATTAAAATTTCTTTAAATTCAAAGCCGCTAATCTTCTCATATAACGACTCTACTTCTCCTCTTGTTGGACAAGACATGATAATTTTCCTCCTAGTGTTCCTGCAAGCAAACGCTATTCATTTTAAAATTTAATAATTTTTTCTACTGTGTTGTTTAATACTTTTTGTACTTCTTCTTCATATTCTGTAGCTTGTGTAACAGATAAGTTACCTACAGTTTGTGTCATTGGAAGTTCACCTAAAAGTTCAACATCCATTTCTTGTAGGAACTTGTCCATACCTTCTTGGTTGAACATTTTAATTTTCTTGCTACAATCTGGGCAAAGAATGTAACTCATATTTTCAATAACCCCAATAACAGGTACATTCATCTTACGTGTCATATTAATGGCTTTAGATACGATCATAGAAACCATATCTTGTGGTGTAGAAATCATCACAACACCTGTCATCGGTATAGACTGCATGGTTGTAAGGGCAACATCCCCGGTTCCTGGTGGCATATCTATCACTAAGTAGTCTAAGTCCCCCCATACTACATCTTGATAAAACTGTTTCACGGCTCCTGCAATAACTGGGCCTCTCCAAATAACAGGTTGATTTTCATCTTCCATCAGTAGATTTACAGACATGACACGAATGCCTTCTTCTGTTTCCACTGGGTAAATCAGTTCACCCTCTGTTTGTACATTGGCTTCTTTAATGTGTAAAAGTCTTGGAATACTTGGGCCAGTAATATCGGCATCCATAATCCCAACTTTATTCCCATTGGCTGCTAGTGTTTTGGCAAGAAGTACAGAAAGTGTAGACTTTCCAACTCCACCTTTACCACTCATTACACCAATAATTTTCTTAATGGTACCATGTGTATTTAATTGTACTTGACAGCTTGATTCATTTTTATTACATGAACCTTGGCTTGGACAACTACTGCAACTTGACATTCTATTCACCTCTTATTTTATCATTTCCTCAATCTATTTTAGGCCTGGTATTTTTCTGTGTCAAACCTTTTGAGGACTTTTTTATTGATTAAAAACTATCGTAAAGCATTTCATCATCGTCAACCCACTTGTGGCTACACACATGACAGCTATAGTATTCATCCACTACAAAGCGTACTTCCTCTTCATCTATACCAAAGCACTCACGCACTTGATTTAACTGTATTTGTTTTAAACATGGATCATGGTAGATGACATATTGTTTACTATTGGTGTTGTAAGCAACCCGCCCTCTAGGCCAAAAGTCATATTTTTCTTCATACTTTTTTTCAAATTCATTACGCCATACACGGTCGTGGCCTTCTGGCGGATTATAGAAGACACCTTGTTTTGTTCCTGCTAGTGTCTCGTACTGCTTGGTTAATATTTCATCTTGACAAAAAAACACGCCAATTTGTGCCATATGTCCTGGCCCCCTCATGTAGGATATTATGTCTATGCATTACCCATCATTATGTCTAACTTTAGTCCATTTGTCAAACCTTCTTCACATAAAAATACCCTTTAATTTACTCTCATTCCTCTTTTTTTATGCCCTAGGGCCTACTCATAAAAATTTCTCTCCTTTAGATAAACAAATAACCATATTTATACCGACTTCTTATCAAACAAAGTCAACCGTATAAATATGGTTATTTTTTAAAGCTCGTCCATCGCTTTGTTGCAAAGGGCATCTGCTTTGTTATTGCCAAAGTTGTCGCTATGCCCCTTTACTTTAATAAACTTAATTTCTTGAAACTTTTGCTTTTCCTCATAAAGTTCTTGCCAAAGTGCCTTGTTTTCTACAGGCTCTTTCTTAGACGTCACCCATCCCTTTTTCATCCAGTTGTAAATCCAACTGGTGATTCCATTTAAGACATATGCACTGTCTACCATAACCTCTATAGGGACATCGTACTTTTTAAGCGCGCGTAAGCCCTCTATACAAGCTGTAAGTTCCATAATATTATTGGTAGTACCTTTTGCACTGCCATAAAGTTCTTTGGTTTTACCTTTGTAGGTTAAATAGACACCCCACCCACCTACATTATTATTTTTCCCATTGCCACGGCAACCACCGTCACAATAGATAATAATTTTATCCATAGTCACCTCTTCATTTGACGTATACGTTCATCTTTTAGACTAAATATTGAATAAAGGCTGTTGCAAGACCTAAGAAGAAGAAGAAACCAAGTACATCTGTAAACGTCGTTACAAAGACAGAAGATGCAAGGGCTGGGTCTACCTTAAGCTTTTTGAGTACAATAGGTACAATAAGCCCTGATAAAGTCGCTACAACCATGTTAAGAATCATGGCAATCCCAATCACTAAACCAAAGACCACGTTGCCTTCCCAAAGGTAGCCTAAAATAGCAATGACAAACCCTATGGATACACCCGTAATGAGACCTACGCCTAATTCTTTGATCAAAGCCTTTTTAATATGCTTAAAGTCCAGTTCTCCAAGCGCTAGACCACGTACAATAACAGTCAGGGTTTGGGTTCCTGCATTCCCACCCATCCCTGCTACAATAGGCATAAACGTGGCAAGCGATACAACTTTCTCAATAGTCCCTTCAAATAGCCCAACAACTGCAGAAGCAAAGATAGCTGTGAGTAAGTTGACAAATAGCCAAGGCAATCTGCTCTTCACAGATTCTTTCAAGGTCCCGTTGACCTTCTCTCCTTCACCAACCCCACCTAGTTTGTGAATGTCTTCTGTATTTTCATCACGCAAAATTTGCATGGCATCATCTACCGTTACAATTCCTAAGAGTCTACCGATACGGTCAATAACAGGTAAAGTTAAATAGCCATACTTCTCAAACAAATGGCCTACTTCCTCTTGATCCATATCAAAAGGAATCGTTTCCACGTGGGGTTGTAAAATCTCTCCAATAGTGGTTTCAAAATGGGTCGTTACGAGCTCCTTTAAGGTGACAACCCCTTTTAATTTATCTAAATCGTCAATGACATATAAGTCATAGGCATGGTCAATTTCTTCTTTATTATCTTGTAAATACCTTAGTGTTTGTTTCACCGTCATATGGGCTTTAACACACACAAATTCTGTGGCCATAATACCCGCTGCTGTACTTGGATCGTAGCTTAAAAGCTGACGTACCTTTCTGGCATCTTCCTCAGTCATCTTAGCTAAAATTTTATTGGCCTGATCTTCGTCTAACATGCCTAAAAGGTCTGTAAGCTCATCTGAAGCCATTTCTTCTATAATATTGCGTTGTCTATTTTCACTAAAGCTCATCAACAGGCTATATTTTTCTTCTGGATCTGCCTCATCTATAATATCTGCTATATAGGTTTCAGGCAATCTACTTAAAATATCTCGCCCGTTTTCCGCATCTTCTCTTAAAATATCAAGGATATCTACAGGATGGACATTTTCAATATACTCTATAATTTTATTTTGTGGCGCGTGAAGTAAGAACTTTCTAAGTTCTTCTTGATTCATGTTTGTTTTCATCGTCTGTCCCCTTTCTCTAGGGGGCACCAGTTCCTACCGGGGTATGACTGGCCGCTTCCCCGTCTTGCTGACTACTTCGTTCCGACTGTTCGTTACTTGGATTATGCGAATCCACTCATACCACCTCCTTTTATTTGAACAGTAAAAAAAGACTTTTTGCCACACGCAAAAAGCCTTAACTTGCTGGACTTCACAACGTTTTAGCACTATAAGCTTGTAGCACTATAAAGCGTAGACAAGTTGTAAATGTCACTCTTCTCTATTCATCATACCTAACCCTTATTTATCTGTCAATAGATTCCTTAAAAACCTTACTCCCTAATCGCATCATCAATTTCAATACTTCATTAAATACAATGACTGTACATCCAACTAGAAGAATTTTTCCCCACATATGTTGTGTGAGTGGTACTGCATTGAAAAATTGACCTACAAATTGAGTAATAAGAATTTGTACTGCGCCTGTAGCTGCAATCACTTGTAACGCCACTTTATTCTTTAAGAAGTTCGGGAAAATACTAGCGATCCCAAACTCTCTACAGTTAAAGGCGTTGAATAACACTAAGAAAGCAAACAAACTGAATGTTACTGTTTGGATTTCACTAGCATGTCCAACTACACGTGCTGGGTCAGCTCCCAATAAATTCCATTTAATTTGAGCATACAGCACACCTGCTATGTATAGACTGTTGAGTGCAATAGTCACGATCATAAAGCGGTTGATAATACTTGCCTTACGATCAATAGGTTTACGTTTCATAACTGTTTCCCGAATAGGTTCTAAACCAAGTACTAAGGCTGGTGGCCCATCCATAATAATGTTAATCCATAAAAGGTGAATGGTCGTAAACGGCATATCCTGTCCCATCAACTGACTGACAATAGCCATCATAAAAGCAATAATATTAACGGTTAATTGAAACTGAATAAACCTTTGGAAGTTGTTATAAATCCCACGTCCCCACTTAATGGCTTGAACAATGGTACTAAAGCTATCATCTGTCAAGATAATATCCGCTGCATTTTTACTGACCTCTGTCCCTGCAATCCCCATGGCTACCCCAACATCTGCTTTTGTCAGTGCAGGTGCATCGTTGATGCCATCTCCTGTTACGGCTACGACTTCTCCGTTTTCTTGTAGGGCTTGGACAATACGCATCTTAGTTGTAGGTTTTGACCGAGCTACAATCCCAATCGTCTTAATTTGCTTGCACAGTTCCTCATCACTTAAGGCATCAATATAACTCGATTCTACTGCACGTAAGTTGCAAGGGCCACCTACAATACCCAGTTGCTTACCAATAGCAATGGCCGTTTGGATATTATCCCCTGTCAACATCTTCGTTTCTATTCCACCATCTTTGGCAATTTCAATGGATTCTTGCACCCCCTCGCGAAGCGGATCACAAATGCCTACAAAACCTTGAAAGATTAAGGTTTTATCCCAATTTTCACGCCGTGCAAAGTCTTGTATCGTAGCACTTTCTAAAAAGCCAAAGGCCAGTACACGCATAGCCTCTTTTTGCAAGATTGCCATCTCTTTTAAAATCTCTTCTTTACGTCTGCTTGTCAGTGGAATTAACTCTTTGCCTCTTCTTTCATAAGCACATTGGTCTAAAATCATTTCCGGTGCCCCTTTGGCGTACACCTTATATTTGCTAGGTGTATGAATCATCGTGAGCATATACTTATTTTGTGAGTTGAAAGGGACTTGTCGGATTAAGTCGCTCATTTCTCTAGCTGTTTGATAGTTAAAGTTTTTGCAAAGACGTAGCAAGGCACATTCTGTAGCACTTCCCATATATTTAGGTTCTTGTCCACTATATTCTACATCTGCTGTACTATTGACAAGGCAGTTATGAATAAAGTCTTTATACTGTGGCAAATCCTCAGCATCCACATAGTGACCTTCTAGGTAAACACGCTCCACTTGCATACGATTTTGAGTCAATGTTCCCGTTTTATCACTACAAATAACACTCACACTTCCTATGGTTTCGCACGCTTCTTTTTTACGCACGAGGGCATTAATTTTTGCCATCTGCTTCATGGTAATGGCCAAGGTAATATTAATCATTGTTGTCAGCCCTTCTGGTACAGCAGCAACAATAAGCGCAACACATACAACAAAAGCTGTTTTAATCTCTGGGAAGCAGAGGGCTAAGCCTTTTAGAGACCCTCTTAATGCCTCCCCACTTGTAAAGTCCATCTTAGTCGGTGCTTCTTGCAAAATTTGTACAAACATATAGACAAAGAGCATGGCTGCAATGGCTGAAGACACTTGTGAAATACGTTTTCCTAAGTTGTCTAGCTTAATTTGAAGGGGGGTATCTGTATCCCTCTCCCCAAGTTCCTTAGCAATATGGCCCATTTCAGTGAAGTCCCCTGTAGCTGTTACTGCCATAACACCTGTTCCTTGAGCAATCAAGGTCCCTCCAAAAAGCATATTCTTTTGGTCTGCTAAGTAATCCGATTCTACGATGCAATCTTGCTTAGTTACATCATCCGATTCACCTGTAAGCATGTCCTCTCTCACTTTAAACTCTAAAGCCTTTAAAATACGGCCATCCGCTGGCACCATATCGCCTGTTTCTAAAAAGACAATATCCCCTATGACAACTTCACTTTTATGAATGACTTTCTTCACGTCATCTCTCATCACCTTCACTTGAATGTCATCCGTCATCTGTGCTAAAGCTTCTGCTGCCTTCTTGGATTTATTTTCTGTAATTAAACCAATGGCACTTCCTATTAAAATAGCCATACAAATTCCAATCGCATCATGATATTCACGAATTAGTAAGCTAATACCTGCTGCAATCAATAAAATAATAATGAGTTGCTGGCTTAAAATTTCCTTCACTTCTTGAAGCAAACTACTTTGTTTGAGCTTGGTAAATTCATTTTTCCCATAGGTTTGAATCCTATTTTGGGCTTCTTTTTCGGTAAGTCCCCTTTCTTCTAATACTTTGAGCTGCTTAAGTACTTTGTCCTTAGGTTGCCTATAAAACTTGTTTTCCACTGTATTTTCTCCTCCCTACTTTCTTTAAGTGTTAGGTATTTTCATTCTATGCCTAGCTTGTCCTAAATATGACACCGAATTTTGACCTCAACTAAAAAAAGTGCTGTATCGCCACTTAGGCGCTACAACACTTTGAGGTTTAAAATAATTTTAAAAAGGCCAACACAATAAGGGTAATGCCACTCAACCAAGAAATTTGTAAGTTCTTAAGATTTGCAAGGCGACACCCTAGGGCACAGCCTAGTAAAATAGCTACCATACTCACAAGCATGGATACAATCAGCGTCTCCATATAAGGTGTTTCCACCAATCCGCTTCCAAACCCTGCTGCAATGCCATCTAGTGATAAAACAATCCCTAACGAAATGGCTTCCTTTACACTTAATACTTTAGACTGGTCACAGTCAGCTTTCGTATTATCCATATAGATGTCTAAAATGAAGTGGTAATCCCAGCATTTAAAGGTAATGCCTTGGACATGATTGGCATGACGACTTAACACGTCTTTGATTAACCCTTCACAAAACCTAGACATTCCCAGTAATAGCAACAACACAAAGCATACAATACCTGTGACTTGTGGTGGAAGCCATCCACTTATAAGTGCACCCCCTGCCATAGACAAAAGTAAAATCAAAGAACTTATCCCGCTTAAAGCAAAAGCAGACTTCAAAGGAATTTTAATGCCATCTACGCCATAGGCAGTACTTGCCACAAAGGCATCTATAGATAAGGCCATAACTAATAAAATGACTTCGATCATAACTTATTTAACCACCTTATTTTACTTCTCCCTATCTATTTATATGAAATTCCCTTAAAAAGGTTCTACTCCTTCTTCATTAAAAGGCGGAATGAAGCTCTCCTTATTGGTTTCTCCTTCTTGAATAAAACCATTTTCCACACCCAATTCCACAGCATAATCCACCAAATAGTCATAGTGCACTTGAGAAAGCGGGCGGTTAAGTTCGGGATACTTTGCCACATGAGCAAGTGGGGTATACTGGTTCATCAAGCTGATATAGAGGGTATGCCCGTAAGTTGTATATAAGTAGTCGATGACTTTTTTGAAGTCAAACAATAGTCCTGGGAGCATTAAGTGCCTCACAATGACACCCTTTTGCAAGATGCCATCCGCATCAAACTGTGGGGAGCCCACTTGACGTACCATTTCCTTTAAAGCAGCTTGGGTATAGTCTCATAACCTGGGGCAAAAGAATACTTTTTAGCATATTTATCTTTGAAATATTTAAAATCTGGTAAGTAAACATCTACATAGCCTTCTAAAAGTTTTAAAGTCTCTACTTGCTCGTAACCACTGCTATTATAGACAACGGGTAAATGAAGCCCCTTGGATTTTGCCAGCTTAAGGGCTTCTATAATCTGAGGCACATAATGGGTAGAGGTAACTAAATTAATATTTAAGGCATCTTGTTGTTGTAACTCCTCTTATCTGTTTATCTTTGTGTATTTTACTGTTGTTTTGTATCTTTCGTCTCTTTTATGTCTTATCTCTTGTCTCATTAACTTCATGTATCCTACTACTTATTTTATCTCACTCATCTTCTATTTCTTTTATGCAATCCCTTATCTTTTGCCGCTTCTTTTCCTTTATAGATAGCCTGCGCCTACTTAAGTCTTTCCCTCTTCTTTGTTTCTTAGATCTAGACCTTATAGACTGCGAATATGTTGGAAACGATTAGCTTCTTCCATAATCTTAGTGCGGCTGCCTATGACACAAAGTGCCTTCTGTTTGCAAACGGCTTCAAGTAGGGGCGCTAAACTTCTAAGCTCTTCCACCGTTGTGTGCAGCACTTGTTCCCACTCTTTCTCAATAAGTTCCTGAGTCACTTGGGTAATGCCATAGATTAGGACCTGTTCACTTTTTTGTTCCATGGTCAGTGGCTGAGTTAAACCTCCTACTGTTCCAATAATACAGCGTTCTAACTCTTTTGGTGTCAGCTCCAAGCTTTGTACAAAAGGCGTGCTTCCACTAAAGGCATCTAATGTTGCTCCAAGTTCTGGGTCACAGTAAGAACAAAAGACTAAGTTGCCATCTCGGCCTAGCGTCAGCTGCGCGCCGTATGCCCCACCTTGTAAACGTACTTTATCCCACAGATAAGTACTATCTACAATATGGTTAAGTACATATAAGCTCCCGTTAAAACTAAAGCCTAAATCCTTAAAGTTGCCACCCATCGTAATCGCTTGTACACCTGTAGCCATAGAAAAAGCTTCACTTTGAAGCGTTGGGGTAAACTTATACATTGCTGCCGGCTGTTTTCTACTTGGTAGCACCTCTAAGAAAGTCTTTAAGCATGCTTCCACGTGGGTATGCTCATGTGCTGGTGCTGTTACGCTTATAAAAAGTCCTTGTTTTTGCATGACTTGAGCATATAGAACCTCTAGCTTCTTCACCAACTGTTCAAAAGCCTCTGGACCTTTTTCTAATAAGTTAGTTTTTAAATCTTTTAAGAAGTCGTAGTACACCATGCCAGAAACATAGTCTTCATAAACGGCTGCCTGAGAACAGTAGGTATACACTGTACGCGTTGAACGATACTCTGGCGTACTTTTAAAGCTACGTTCCATCTCATAAATCATCAAGTCAATCAGTTCATGGACTTTCGTTGCATCTCCAAATACTGTATGACAAGTAATTTCTTCCAACAAACTTGGTAAAGTCTGAAGCTTGTTCACCAATACCTTCAAAGAAACTTTAAGATAAGGATGGAAAATATGGGTATTTTCACATGCTGCATAAGCTTGAATACTACAGTTAAGTCCCCCTGTTTGTTGATTGATGGCATTTTCTAAGGCGTGATAGCTGTAGTGCTTTGTACCTACATAAGTCAGGAGATTACCAAGTAATCCAAGATAAGTTAAATCCTCTTGTGCCACACACTTTGTATCAAACAAAAGATGTATATAGGCAATCTCTTGCGTATTTAAGTTATGCCACTGCCAAGTGACATCCTCTTCTTGCTTCGTTGTAAACTGAGGATACTTCGGTCTATTGGGCAAATCACTTAAACTAAGATGTGGCAGACGCTCTAAGTCTTCTTGGAGATTAGGCTGTTCTTGCAACTGCTCTAGTGCCTCATTGGTTAGAATAAGTTTGGTTAAAGCCTCCTCACTTAAGGATGCCTTATAAGCTGCAAGGATTGCTTCTTTCCTTTCCTCTTCTAACTGGTAGGTCTCTTCATCCGGTTCTAAAAGGGCACAAAGACTATGAGGATTATCTAAAAAGCATGTCTGAATGAGATGCTCAAAGTAACCATGGTGCATTTTTGCTTCAATGGTTGCCAACGCTTCTTCATATTTTAAATGACTAAAAGGATGTCCGTCATATAAAACGCCCATTTGTACTTCTTCGCTTAAAATCACACCTTTAGCTTCCCATGGTGTATCGCCTTCTTTTAAGCTAAAAGTAATCGTATTAAAAGCGGCATCGATTAAGTCTTTGCCCATTCCTTCTTTTGCCAAACGTTCGAGTACTTTTAAAACACGTTTCTTAAATGTCCCCTGATGAGACTTGTGACTTCCATTGAGTACAATAGAAAAAGTCGGTTGACGCTTACCTGTGTCATAGCCCCCCTCTTCAATACTTTTCCCAATACTATGCTGACCAAGGAGCACTTCATATAATGGAGAAGCTGGACTTTTTAATAACATATGCTCTAGCATTTCAAAGCCTAAGCGAAGGGGTACATCGTGAATGTCTCCGACTACAAAGCTTAAAGCTAAAAGGGCTTCATCCTTAGTCCCCTCTTCCTCCTCTTCACCTCTTGCCACTGGATAGTAGGCGTGACACGTTTTCATCTTTTTAAAAGGTTTTTGCAAAGGTATTTCAAAGACTTCATCTGTTTTTGCAAAGTCTTTAAGGACACCATCTAACTGTTTGAGTCTGGCTTCTAAATCACCCTTACCATATAAGAATAAAGTGCCATGATGTGGCTTATAAAACTTGTCATAAAAGGCTAAAAACTCGGCTTCTGTGAGCTGTACAATAGCCTCTGGATTCCCCCCTGAGTCATAGCGGTAACAGGTATCTGGGAAAAGGTTTTGATGGATTAAGCTTTCAAGTCTTGCTGAAGGCTCCATATATTCCCCGTTCATCTCGTTGTACACAATCCCACTATAAGTGATTGGCTCTTCTGGCGTTTCTAAGCTATAATGCCAGCCTTCTTGTTTAAACAAATAAGGACGTTCATGAATAAGTGGATGGAAAATCAAATCTAAGTACACTTCGATTAAATTCCCAAAGTCTTTTTCATTTTGACTTGCACAATAGTACATGGTCATATCTTTATAGGTACACGCATTTAAGCTCGTATTGAGAGAACCTTTATCCAGCTCCATAAACGTATCTTTTAAAGGATAATGCAAAGAGGCACAGCAAACAGTATGCTCCACAATATGAGCCACGCCTGTATCGTTAGCTGGCAAAGTCTTAAATGATGCAGTAAACACCTGATGCACATCGTCATTTTCTAGCTGAACAAGCTTGGCGCCACTCGCCCTATGTTCAAAAACTCTTGCTGTACTACTTATTTCTTCAATCCATTCTTCTTCTATAAGTTGAAACCCATGTATTAGGGTATTTTGTTGTAATAACATAAAGGTAAATCCTTTCTCTTTACTATCCTTTTAAAAGGTTAGTCTGTATACATTATAGCCTAGGTGACAAAGTTTTAAAAGTATTCTTCAAAAGCTCCTAAAAGTGATCCTTACTCACCTTTAGGAGCTTTAAATGAACAGCCCAAGCCTTAAGCTAAACTTACTTGCATATCCATTACAAGACATCTCATATTGTCTTTGACTACATCTTTTGTACAGCCTCTATAATCTTTCCCAAACATTTCATAGAGATTACTTGCAATATTAATGAGCGGCAAACGCCCAAGCATCTTCTCACCATCTGTCAAAATAGCATGTTGAACAGGATAACCAAAGTGTCCCTCCGGTGTATAGTCTCCACCCCCAGCCATAACGACTAATACGCCTAACTCCCCATTTAAAAGCTCTTTCAATGTTCGTTCTGAAGGTTTAACATAGCTATCTGGAATATTTAAAGTGGGTGTGCCATCGTACTCGCAAGTGCTACTGCCTGTATGTTGCAAACCATAGAGGCGTGCTGTCTTCTTATCTGTGTAAGGTGCTATAATCTTTCCATTCTCAATAAAGTTGTAAGTATAGTCTGTATTCATATACCCTTCTGCATCAAAGAAAGGCGCCATATAGCCCTCTTTCATATTTTGACCATAAGTAAAATCTGGGTGGAACTTTTGTTCTCCCATACAATCCTTAAATAGTGAGCTTCCCCTACCTACACTTTCTCCGTTTAACTCTTGTCTTAACTTAGGCTCTACCAACTGCAGGTCTAAAATAACGGGAAGTTTTCCTTCATGAGGCAACTCAACCTCTGTGGTATAAGAGCCTACAACACGTGCCACTTCTGCCCTAATCTTCTTTATATTCCATTCACGGTCTATTTGGACAACCCCTGTATCAAAGACATTGACCGAACTTTTCTCTCTTACTAAGAGCATCACTGTAATCATCAAGTCTCTATCACACAAGGAAACTTCTTGATCATTTTCAAGTTTGACACACATTTCTTCCATATTAATCTTATTAGAAAAACTAAAGTTAGGGTAAGTCTCGCGTAAGTAACTTAAAAGTCCTTCCACTTCTTGGATGAAATCCACTTCATCAAACTCTATTTCTCTACGGTCTCTATAGACTTTCTGTGCCTTACTCACTTCTTCTTCATACGGTATTTTCAAACTTAAGTTACTCACAGCCTCTTGTTCTAAAGCTGCTAAGTCAGGTGTACCGATTCCTCCTGCAACCCCTATGTACCCATCTTCATAGACTCTATAGCCCGTTTTTTGAATATTTTTCTTTCTTACAGACTCTAATTTAGTATCCACAATGTTGAGTGAAACTTGTTTCACGATTGTGGTGTAAATTTCTTTAACCATATCTATCTCCCCTTATTGTACGTCTAAATTTTGCACTCTTATATAGGGTCCACCAAACCCTACAGGTAATGGATACTGCTCCATCTTGCCACACCCACCACTTGTAAAACTAAAGTATTCCACTTCATTTGAAATCCCATCAATGAGGTAAAGTGTCTCCATCACATTCCCTGTCACAACAGCAACTGTTAAAGGCTCTGCAATTTGTCCCCCTCTAATTCTATAGGCACGCTTAGGTGCAATGGTAAAGACACTCATACCTGATCCATGAGCAATATCCTCTACATAAATCCCATCTTCTACCCCTGCGAAGAGTTCCGCTTTTGTAAGTGTCCCCTTATCTATATAAGTACTCGTCATTCTTACAATAGGCTCAAACTCAAAGTCCTTAGCACGCCCATTACCTGTTACCCCTTCTTCTAAAACATCTGCTGTAGATGCTGTATGTAGCCTACCTACTAGCTTACCATCTCGAATGAGATAGTTGACCCTGGCTCTATTTCCCTCATCGTCAAAAGGCGTATAGCCTGCCCCCTCTAAATCTCCTCGGTCAATGATATTTAAAGTGTCTACACCAACAGTTTTGCCTATGCACCACTCCGCCTTCATGGTTTCACTGCCTAGCATCAAATCCGCTTCACTTTTGTGCCCAAAACTTTCATGGGCAAATACCCCTGTGGCTACAGGTGCAAAAATCACTGTATACTTCCCAGGCTCAACAGGCACTGCCTCTTGAATAAACTTACAATCTTTTTCAATACTTTCGCCCACTTCCTTATGAAGATGGTTTAAAGCCTCAAATGTAGCCCCTGAAGATTGATACGCGTTGTCAAAGCGTTTGCCTTCCACATTCAAAGTATAGCCTACAATAAGTCCACTGGTTTCTTTGTCATAGCAAAGGTTAGCCCCTTTACTAGAATAAAAAGATTTGACTACTGAGCGTCCTAAATAGCGTACAGTATATTCTTTAACTGCTACAAACTGCTTAACCGTTTGGGCATAGTCACGTAGTAGGTCTGCTTGTTCCACCTTTGTAATCTTCCTAATGGTTCTTGCCTCATCATTCATCCGTTTTTCTTGATGAACTTCCAACCTTTGCACAATAGGATGCGCCTCAATGTTCGGATGAGGTGTTGCCATCCTAGCTAATTGTTCAATCTCTTCATCAATTTGATCTAACTGCGTCGTAGCACTATAATACCATTTTTGCCCATCAAAAATACGAATAAAAGCCCCCCGATAATGACGTTGCTTATTTTCTTTTAACGTATCATTTTGCAGCCGAGTTTGCGCTTCAAATACATCTTCAATACGTACATCTGTGTAAAGATTCTTAGGAAAACTAAACATGAATGACCCCCTTGGAAATTATTGGATATATTATATTATAAGTTAAACTTGTAAACTTGTACATAATACATACAAATTTTACACATTATTTATCTATTTACTTATGAATCTCTCATTTTAAAGTCTACCACCTTTCATATTCTAAAAAATCTTTTTAACCCAAAACACACCCTCTACCGAACGCTTGGTAGAGGGTATGTTTTACTGAATCCTTATTTAATAGTGTGAGTATGTTCTACTGCTGCAAATAAAATTTCCTCATACGCCCAGTGATTGCTTTCTAAGTCACTGAATAAATTTGGAATCTTGACATCACTACAATTTCTTTCAAATACACGATTTAAAGTGGTCACCGCTTCTGCACGGGTAATCGTTTGGTCTGCATTAAAACTGTTTGCATAATTAGATTTACGAATTTTTTGCACTTTTTCAATCATCACTGTAGCTTCTTGTGTTGTAATGGCATCAAAAGGTCTAAAAGAACCATCTTCATAACCTGTTACAATCCCAACACTCTCTAAGTAACCTATATAGGCATTGCTATAACGATTTGGGCGAATATCATCAAAAGAAGAAAGAATGTCTGTACTTTTACCTTCTAATAAAAGACGTGCAATCATTGTCCCAAATTCTTCACGGGTTACAGCACGCTCAGCTCTAAACGTGCCATCCTCATAACCTACAATATAGGGAAGGTGCTCAACTTCACAAGGTATTTCTGGTATCACTGGGAAAGTTGGGAAATTCGGCCACTCAATTTGTGGACGGTCGCCCTCAGGTTGTGTGGGTTGTGGTACATAAAGATTTTCCTCATCTTCACATTCATTGACATAGGCATATACAGGTACTTGTGCAACTGCAAATAAACTCACTAAACAAGCTGCCATTATTTTTTTATATTTAAAATTCATTTTCAAATCCCCTCCTCAATTTACATCTTCATTTATAGAGCAAGTATACCCTACCCCTTTACAAAATGTCCATGATTTAGGAGTAATTACAAGTTATTTCCAGATTACTATCCCTTGATTTTCCATTAGTCTACACCCCTATACCCTCTTCATATTTTGTCTTACTTTATTAGACTTATCCCTGTTGGTGATGCTATTAAAGATTCCTACATAAAAGCTGAAATTATCTGATACTTTGTTGAGAGATTTTGTTATAATAAAGCTCTACTTATCGACTAGATATTTTATGTGGTATTCCGGTCAGTCAAACTTTGGAGGCATAGAAAATTCTTTTACAAAAGATGCTAATGAAATCTAAAAAATAGAATGGATTAGTAGGTATTACAAATTAGGATTTGGAAAGAGGATGATAAAATGATTATTTTAATTGCAGGTGCTTCACACACTGGGAAAACTGTATTGGCACAAAAGATATTAGAAAAATACAAATTTACATATTTATCTATTGACCATTTAAAAATGGGACTTATTAGAAGTGGTAATACAGAATTAACGCCAGATGACGACGAGGAATTGGTTCCTTATCTTTGGGCTATTGTTAAAGAAATTATCAAAACAGCAATCGAAAATCGCCAAAACCTTGTAGTTGAAGGATGCTATATTCCTTTTGATTGGAAAAATGATTTCGATAATGAATATTTAAAAGAAATTAAGTATTATTGTCTTGTTATGACTAAAGAGTATATCGAAAACCACTTTTCAGATGTTAAACAATATGCTAGTTCTATTGAAATGCGACTTGATGATTCATACTGTACAGTAGAATCAATGATAGAAGAAAATGTTGAAAACTTGCGATTGTGCAAAGAGCATGACTGTACCTATATTTTAATAGACACTGAGTATAAGGTAGCGATTGAACTATAAAGTCCAGTTTACTAATCAATATAAATATATTTTCAACCAAACAATAGATAGTTGTTTAATAGGGATTATTTATAGTTAATGGAGGATTTGCAAATGAATATTGAAACAAGTAGTTATTCCTACACCCAAAAGGGGGATGTTGCATCATGTGATATGCAACATCCCCCTTTTACTTTTCCCTATCCTTAACCTAAAAACAAATCATACCCTATTTTAATCATAAGCAACAATAGCACCACCATAAACATAGGGCGAATAAGTTTCTTCCCACCTTTGATGGCAAGTCCTGCCCCAACCCAGTTCCCCGCAATCCCAAACAGTGCAGCAGGAATCCCTATACTCCATAAGATTTTTCCATTTAAGGCAAAAGTCACAAAGGCTGCCACATTTGATGCCAGGTTAACCACTTTTGCATTCCCAGAGGCGGTTACTAGGTCAAACCCAATAACGCCTGTGTACACAAGGATAAGGAAAGTTCCTGTCCCAGGTCCAAAGAACCCATCATACATCCCAATGAGAAAGCCTGAAAGGAGAGAAAGGACAATCATTCTTACTTTATTTTCTTCTACCCTACCCTCTTGGTCTCCAAAGTCTTTCTTACAGATAAGAAAAACGGCAATAATGGGTAAAAGCACTAAAAGCGTATAGCTTAAATAACGCTCATCCAAAATCATATTCAAGGTAGCACCCAATGGCGAACCCACTAATGCTGCCCCTGCGGAAGTCAATGCTGCTATGTAGTGAATTTTTTTGTTCTTCATAAATCTCACTGTGGAAAGCAGCGTTCCAAAAGTAGATGAACACTTATTCGTCCCTGTAGCCAAGTGAGGTGGCAAGCCTGCAGCCATATAGGCTGGGAGCGAAATAAGCCCCCCTCCACCTACAATGGCATCAATGACACCTGCCAAAAAGACAAGTGGGCATATAATCATTAACACTTTAAAAAATTCCATTAAAATCCCCCCTAAAATCCAATCTTGTTACTCACTACTTGCCTATCGTACTTTTTTAGTAGCGTCCTTAATCTCACTTCCCCTGACTTTTAGCTTCTTCCACAGCAAGTGCTGCCATCTTCAATGCACCTTCTTCGGTCTCATTTCCACATATAAATAGATTTGGATGGCAGAAGATACAGTCCTCTATACCTGTTAACTCTGAAAGGGCTTCATCTCTTAAGGCACCCCAAGCTACGGGTAAGTCCACTCTTGCCTCAAAGCTATCTTTTTCTTTAGGTACTGTTTGCACCCGGTAGGACCCTGCAATGTCTTGGAATACAACAAACCATACATGTCCTTCTGGATCTTGTTCTAAAAGCAAATCTTTCCACTTTACAGACTCGGTTAAAAGCAAAAGATGGGTTTCTTGAATCGGTTGGCTTTGAAGCGCTTCTTCCATATAATAGACACTTTTGTAGTACTCCCCAAATCGCATCACTAAACGGCTTAAGTAATGTTCAGCAAAGGCCACTGCTTCCATAAAGGCCTCATCTACAGTGTGGGTTTCTTGTTGAAGTGGCATATAGCTACTCACAATTTGTGAAAGTGTTGTCACTGGTGACTCAAAGTTATTAAGAGCAATGCCATTGTCCCCAGCATCTATTTGAATAATAAATTCATCAGCTACTTTCTTACTTAATGTTTCTTGCTCTTCTTCTTTAAGATGTGGACAAAACTTAGTGACATAATCTTTGCCAAAGTCACGCCATAAGAGGCCAAAGGCGCAGTAAGGGATTCCATCTTCCCTAAGCTCTTTGTCCATTTGATGATGGTCATAACGCCCTTCTCCAACATCTGCTACCACGTCACATGTTGCAAGCACTTCCTCCTTGCGTGTACGTACTACCTCTATTCCCGGGTATAGGCCTTTCATCATGGCTACACCAAATACTTCATCTGAATGAAAAACACCGTTATGTACGGCCATTTTCTTAATTACTCTTCCTGTCATCACGTTCTCCTTATTGGTCTTTTTTACACATTCACCTTGCATTATACTTTTTCTTTTTCCTATTAAAAAGGCTACGATCATATGTATTTTTATATTTTACACTTTTTTTGACCAAAAAGGTAGTAACTTATGCTTGACTTTTGACGTAAAGGATATAATAATTACAGAGATTGCACCCTAAAAAATGCGTTGTTAAACTCTAAAAAGAGATTTAAATATAGATCAAATAAGGATGGTTGAATATGTCATTAGAAAACACTATGGATGAAATCCAAAAAAGAAGAACCTTTGCCATCATTTCTCACCCCGATGCTGGTAAAACCACTTTAACTGAAAAATTCCTACTCTACGGAGGGGCTATTCGTACTGCTGGTTCTGTTAAGTCTAGAAGAACACAAAAACATGCTGTATCTGACTGGATGGAAATCGAAAAACAAAGAGGGATTTCTGTTACATCAAGTGTACTTCAATTTAATTACGATGGTTTCTGTATTAATATCCTAGATACACCAGGACATCAAGATTTCAGTGAAGATACTTACCGTACACTTGTTGCTGCTGATAGTGCCGTAATGGTGATCGACTCTGCAAAAGGGGTCGAAGAACAAACTAAAAAACTTTTCAAAGTTTGTAAAATGCGCGGCATTCCAATCTTCACTTTCATTAACAAATTAGATGCTTCAGGAAAAGACCCTCTAGAGCTTATCGAAGATATTGAAAATGCACTGGGTATTCGTGCCTTCCCTATGGACTGGCCAATCGGCTGTGGTAAAGGCTTCAAAGGGGTTTACAACCGTCTTAAAAACCACATCGAACTCTTTGCTGATGGAAACCATGGTCAATCTATGGTTGAAGCCATAGAATGTGACTTACAAGATGAAAACTTAGCCGAACTTTTAGGCCAAGACCTTTATGCAAAACTTATTGAAGATGTTGAGCTTTTAGATATGGCAGGCGATGACTATAGCCTTGACCAAATTTTAGCGGGTGAACTTACACCTGTCTTCTTTGGTAGTGCTATGACAAACTTTGGGGTAGAACCTTTCCTTAAAGCTTTCTTAGACATTACACAACCACCACAACCTCGTCAAAGTAGCCTTGGTGAAGTCGCGCCTACAGAAGATTATTTCTCAGGTTTCATCTTCAAAATCCAAGCCAACATGAACCCAGCTCACCGTGACCGTATTGCCTTCCTTCGTATTTGCTCTGGTAAATTCGAAAAAGGGATGATGACTAACTTGGTTCAAAAGAACAAAAAAGTTAAACTGGCTCAACCTCAACAATTCTTAGCACAAGACCGTGCTATGGTTGACGTGGCTTATCCTGGAGATATCATCGGGATTCACGACCCTGGTATTTTCAATATTGGAGATACCCTTTGTAGTTCAGATTTAAAACTTGAATATGAAGGTATTCCACAATTTGCACCAGAACACTTTATGAAAATTTCTACAATCAATGCCCTTAAACGTAAACAATTCTTAAAAGGCGTTTCTCAGCTTGCCGAAGAAGGTTCTGTTCAAGTCTTCAAACCTCGCTTTACCGGTGCTGAAGAACTTATTGTAGGGGTTGTAGGGGTCCTTCAGTTTGAAGTACTTGAATACCGCTTGAATAATGAATACGGTGTAGAAATCAAGAAACAACACTTACCATACAACTACATCCGTTGGATTGAGCAAGAAAACTATGACCCAGCTAAGTTTAAACTTACAGCCGACGCTATTGTAGCAGAGACAGAAGATGGTGCGCCTGTTCTTCTTTGCCAATACGAATGGTCTATTCGTCAAGTACTTGAACGTAATGACGATGTTACGCTTCACGAAACACATCTTAGAACAAACTAATCCTTTCATTACATCATAAAAGCCCACTTAAATCTACCGTTTCCTTGAAACCTTGGTTAGATTTAAGTGGGCTTTTATTACGTGATACCCTATAACCCTATTTATTTCTATTCTTGATCACATTCCTGTTCAAGAGCCTTTTGTCTTTTTCGGCTCCACCAGTTCATACCCATATAAAGTACAAAACTTGCTCCTGTTGCTACCACAAAAGAAATGCCTATACTCATGGCCAAAGCACCACCCTTTTCACTAACGGTTGTAGCATTTCCACTATTTAGAAATACTGTCACTAATGCAATCGTTACACCTGTTACAAGACTATTGATTACCGCTGTTTTAGTCGCATTTTTCTTAGGTACCACTTCATGCCCACGCATTAATGCACGTATGACAATATAAAGGGATGCGCCAAAAAAACCAACAAATTCTACCGCATAAGCTTTAAAAGGTGCTTGAAATACATATTGTTGTACAAGTACACTTCCTATTAAATAAACCATTAGTAATTGACAAGCATCACTACCAATCTTACGTTTTTCAGATACCACTCTTTCATCTTGCTTTATTGATTTTTTCATTTTCTATTCCTCCCAAAATAATTGATCTAAAGTTTTACCAAGTGCTTTGCATATAGCAATGCACAAATTTAAAGTGGGGTTGTATTTTCCCGACTCAATAAGTCCTATCGTTTGTCTCGTTACCCCTACCTCATTGGCTAAAGCTTCTTGGTTCATGTCACATTCCATACGTGCTATTTTCATTCTTTTATTTGGCATTTCTCTACCTCCTTATAGCATCATTGTATAGTATAATTTCTAAAATGTAAAGTATATATTGCATTTTTCAACACATACTTTACTATTAGCAATGTATCCATTGAATACTCGCTATGTTATAACCCGCCACTTCTTTGCTCAACTTAACCGTCTAACTTTGCCAATCGCTTGTCTATTTGATACGCAAAATTGCCCTTTAAGCATAGTTTTTCTCTGCTTTGGACTATAATACGCTTACATCTTTATAATTATATATTCCAATAATCGAGGGATAATGGTATGTATTGATAGATATAGTGTTTATTAAACTACTCACCTACCGAAGTAGGTGGAATTGGACATAAATGTCCCGGACTGAAAGTCCGTATGTAAGACTTAAGTCCTCTGAAAGGACCTAAGCTTAAGCTTACTCTAATCATGACTGAAACTCATTCTTCAATTTTGAAG